>CALXEN010000019.1 GCA_944387325.1 uncultured Clostridia bacterium
CTGGGCGATCTGCTGTTCGTGCTCCGACAGGCCCGGGGCGATGGTTACTTTGTCGATACTCCAGGTAGGCACCAGATAGCACCACAAAGCGATCTTGGTGGCATAGTAGGCTTGCTGTACATTATCCAGGCCCAGTTCTTCCAGACTGCGGTGAGGATATCCATTGCCCACAATGCCCATAATCTTGGGGTCTGTGGCCTGATTTTCTGCCAGATACTTAATGGATTCTCCTGCTCCTACCACCTGGGGAACACCATCCGTAGTGGGATTGACACAGTAGGCAGGAATTTGCCTGATTTCTCCCTGGTCATTTGTAAATTTAAAATAAACATAATTCAGCTTCTGTACTCGGCCATTGACGGCCAGGTAGGCCAGCTGTTCACCGCCATTGTAAATGCGAATTTCTCCCAGCGCTTCCTCCGGCGTACTGGCTGCCAGCATAGACCCTGGAAGCATTCCGATCAGGGTGACCACAAGCAGCAAAAGCGCCGTCAGTCTTTTTGCTTTCATAACCTTCTCCTTTTCTTTTTGAATTTTAGGACAAAAAAAGAGACGCTTTGGAGCGTCTCTTCCTTAAATAAAGCTATTTGCTTTTTATTTTGCATTGTACTCGGTAAACAAATATCGGCCATCTACATAATAATCATAGGCATCCACCCAAACTTTGCTTCTGGGCCCAGAAAGGTACATCTGTTGGAGCATTCCCTCGTGCCAGGGCCACTCCACGCTGGGTTCCCCCGGCCGGGCACCTTCCAGTCCCAGATAGATCTTGGTACCCGGCTCTGCTACTTCAAACAAAGAATACTGCATCCGACGAGTTTCATGCAAATTACGAATGCGAACAACACCATTTTCATACACAATCGCCTTCGGCTCTGGCAGCTCATCCTGCCAGAAAGAAGATGCGTTGGCCGGGACGGTCAGCTCCGGCTCCGGATCTTTGGCCTTGGTCACGGTCATGGTCTGGCCGTTGCCCAGGTCAATCACAGTGCCCACCGGCGGACACCAGCTGGCGTCCCCAGTGGGGATGCTCACCGCTCCCGGAACAGTGGGCTTCTGCTCTTCCACATAGCCGGTGCTGCTGTCGATCTCCACGGTGCGGCTGTCATTGTTCCAGGTCACACCGAAGTCCATGGCCTTGCCCAGATCCCGCAGCTTGAAGTAGTTGTTGCCATTGATGTTGTACCCTTCCAGGCTCACCGCCTGGCCGTCCAGGGTCACCTTCTGGCTGCTTTCCGTCAAGGGGGTGGCAATCACACCGGAAGCGATTCCTACGCCGCCGAAAATCACACCGCCGCAAAGCAGGCCCACGGCAAACCCAGCAACATCCCGTCTCAGTTTCATCATTTATTCCTCCCTATCGTAGTGGTTACTTCTGGATCATTCCGCCCAGTTCTCCAGCTCCAGGTTTGGTACTCGCTCAAACTCCCGGATATTGTTTGTCACCAGAATCATTCGCTCCGACCTTGCATGAGCAGCGATCAGCATATCCAATGGGCCGATCGGAGTTCCTTGCTTTTGCAAATAATCCCGAATGTCACCATACTCAAATGCTGCTGTTGCTCCAAAAGGCAGAATGCTCAGCGGTACCAGAAACCGAAGTAAAGCCTGTTCATTCTTTATCGGATTGGAACTATGCTTCATCCCATATTCCAACTCTGCTAATGTGATCGAAGAAATACAAAGCCCTGCATTCAGCTCTTGTTGAAATCGCCGCAGCACAGCTTCTGGCTTCTCTTTCATCACATAAATGCAGATATTGGTGTCCAGCATATAGTTCATAGACTTTCTCTCTCTTTCTGGACGCCTTGATCCCGCCCCTCTTCAAAGATATCTTCGGTAAAACTATTCAGCCCATCCATAAAGGTTTGCCACAGAGACTCCCTGGGAACCAGAAGAACGGCATCGCCTAATTTCTGCACAACTACCTCATCCACTTGAAAGCGAAACTGCTTTGGCAGGCGCACAGCCTGACTTCTTCCATTCTCAAAAATTTTTGCGGTCTCCATTGTATTCACCTCCTACACAATATATACCACGATATATATTATGTGTCAATAGGCTCTATTTTTATTCCTCCTTATCTTTGAACAACTCCATACTTACTCATTACTCAGTTCCTCATCCAGATCCTCCAATAATTCGGCAAAGGAACCATATGTTTTTTTATTGGGGTCTGCCTTTAACCTTTTCACTTCTTCGATTGCCCTCATGGTTTCTGCATTGGGCATATCTCCGCTAATTTCAAAAGGTATCCGGTTTTCTCGAACTGCTTTTTTCGCAAAGATATTGAACGCTGTGGTCATTGTCATTCCCATATCGGCGCAGAATGCCTCAAACTGACGCTTCAACTCCGCATCCATACGAATGTTAATACTTGTATTGGCCATGATTATAACTCCTTTCTATTTACTTGTTTATTTTACTACATTGTATTCTTTTTTATTTACAATGCCAATACAAGCATGGCCTACAAGTATTTCTTTTTTATCTCACCAGCTTTGCCTGGACACACCAGCGATATTCTGGCTGATCTCGTACGCAGGTGATCAGAGTGATAATGTCGTTGTCCCGGGCCGAGAGCACTGATACATCGGTGGCAGCGATCTTGGCCACCCCATCCACCTGATACTGCCGGGTGCCAATCTTGGTAGTCAGCTGGATCGTTGCCCCCGGTTTCAGAGTGTGAATCTCGCCGAAGTAACTGTTGACACCCCGGTTATGTCCGGCAATGGCCACATTACCTTCCCAAATGCTGGTGTTTTCAAAATGCCCTACACCGTAACGCAAGGCGGCATCATCGGTACCCTGATAGATCTTCACACCCACACCAATGGACGGGATCTTCAAAGAGCCGATATAACCCCCCGCATAATACAGATCAGGCGTAACCAAAGTGAAGCTGCTTCCAGGATTGCCTGTATTTCCGGTATTGGTGTTGCCCGATATGGTAGGCGGTGTCACCACATTGGATGTACCTCCACCAGAAACGATCCCGCTGCCCCCAGGGGTCAGGTTCGGGGTCAGGGCCGTTCCGCTGCCGGGCAGATACGATGTGGCGCTGCCAAAGGCCGGAGGAATCAGAGCGGTGTTTTTACTCCGATCCACATTGACCTCTGGTTTGTCCACATAAATCGTATCGTCCGATGTAGAACGGGCAAAAAGCCCTTGTTCCGGGCCGTAGAATGTATAATCTGCTGCCCAGGCCGATTGGCTCAGCACCGCAGCCAATGCGCAGGCTGCTGCAATCTGTCGTTTCATCATTTGATCCCTTTCTTTTTCTTATATTTCCGCCAGCCTGTGATCCCAGCTGCCGTGCCAGCTCCTCCGGCCAAGGCTGCAACGGAGATACCAATCAACGCTCCATAGGGAGTATTGTCTTTCTCCGGCTCCTGCTCCTTCATGGCAGAGAAAATCGCGGTGTAAAGGATGCTGTTGTTTGTGGTGCGACTGACATCCCCTACATAATCCGCCGTCACCACATAGCCTTTCACATACTGGCTGGTTTTTGTTCCGGCATAGCTGGCTACCGCAGTATAGTGGGTCGCCACACTCTGACCGTTGACTTCCTCAGCTGCTGCCGTTTGCCAGGACACATCCACCAGCTCCATAGTGCAGCCGTTTTCCTCCACCGTTTTGGGAATGTAGGATGTATCGGCGTCGGCCAGATTGGGATAGGTGCGAGTAGTTGTTACATTCTGGCTCCGGCTGCCGTAACCCGCAGCTTCCACTTTGACACTGGCTGTATCCAGGGTAAGGACACCCATGTATCCATCCTCCCCGGCATACTCCAGAGTAGGAGCCAGATTCTTCAGCACCGTCTCCGTATCCTTGGTGGAGGATTCCTGGGTGATCTGCTCGATATGCTCCTTGGTATCGGTTTCCCGCTGATCTTCGGCCAACAGATCCAGGAACACATATTCCCGCCCTTCCTGCTCAAAGTTTTCTGTGGGGATCACCGACGGATCGGCACTGGCATCCAGCTGATAAACCTTTTCCAGGTGCCAGGCTGTATCATCCTCGCTATATACGATATCGATAGGATACAGCGCAGGCTGGGGCGGAGTCTCCACTTGAGCTGTCTCTCCGTCCTGTGTTTCCGGTTCCGGCTCAGCTGCTGCTCCCATCAACACCGGCGTACACATGACGCAAAATAAAAGAGCTGCTGCAAGCCCCTGTCTGTGTTTCATCGTTTCTACCTCCTTATTAAAGAGAATCGTTTTCAAGCACAATGAACTCATCATCTGCTTTGAGTTTCAGGCGGCAACTCAGAAACTCCTCGATGTTGAACTCGTTTTTCTTGCTGAAATCAGCGGTCAGCTTATAGTTGGGATGCTGGGTCAAGTCATATTTCTTGGAGAGAAACGGACGAACACCACGCAGCTGTAAAATACATTTGCTGCCGTCAAGCACAGCAAGCTCATCCACCGTAGCAAGGTCTTTTCCGGTTTTTTGATAATTTGTGCCGTAAGACGGGCTGTTGCCACGAGTGTCCGATGTGTTGAACATATCAATCGTTTCTTTACCCAGCGCCTGGTTCAGCTCCTTGAGGGTAGTAGGCTCAGAGCTTCCCAGGAAGATATGGGAATCCATGTTGCCGATGATGGTGTCTGCATTGTCCTTGTAGATGGCTTTCAGCTGGGACTGTGCCTGTAACACCAGACAAGCCGAGATTTCACGGCTCCGGATGGTTGCCACCAGCTTTTCCAGGTTGGGAATCTGACCGATATTGGCAGCTTCGTCAATCAGGCATCGAACATGGACAGGGAGCCGACCACCGTACACATCATCCGCCTTCTCACACAGCAGGTTGAACAGCTGCGTGTAGATCATGGAAATGAGGAAGTTAAAAGTGCTGTCCGTGTCCGACATGATGAGGAACA
>CALXEN010000020.1 GCA_944387325.1 uncultured Clostridia bacterium
CGTTCGTGCATGGAAGTCGGCATCCTCTGGCTGGGGGCCTACCCCCTGTTTCACGCTTTCGCTCTCTGGGGAAACAGGGGATACAATACTGGCGGACAGCCTGCCAACCAGGGCTGGGCCTCCCTCCTTTTCTTGGCTATGGCCCTTTTGGTTATATGGCTTTTGTGCAGCTGGCTAACGGCCCAGTATCAGGAAAAGGGACTGAAACCCGATGACATATAGATGGCATATAAAAGGGAAGTGCCCCATAACAGGAGCGTTTCTCTTTTTAGAAAGGATTTTTTATGACGGTGCCCTGGCGGAGGTGACGCACCACTCTGTTGCACAGACGCTCCAGAAAGAAGGAAACTCCAAAGCTGCCTGCCGTCAGAAGGAGGAGCCCGCAGCTCCAGAGGAAGAGGGTAGAGGGAACCTCCTCCAGAAAAGGAATTATCGCCAGGGTGATGGCAAGGTGATGGAGGAGAAAGCCTCCGAAGCAGCGGTGGGAGAGCCAGCGCAGCACCGCAGAGAGTTTTTCTCTCCCGAAAAAAAGAGATTGTCCCAGGGAGAAAGTCAGAGCAAATACGGCTGCTGCGGCAGCCGTGACCGTCCAATATGCCGCTCCTCCCAGAAAGGCCGAGACCAGGGCTACAAGCCCGGCCGCCATCCCAAGCAGCCGGACCGAGGGGAGGAACCAGCCCAGAAAAATTCCCGTCAGGAACAGAGGCATTTGACCGGCGAGGGTAGGGTATAACCGCACCGGGTCAAAAAGGAAGGGACCAACCAGCCAGATGAACGCTCCGGACGCCAGCACTAAAAAAGGCCCCCGCCGGCGGACCAACCGCCAGAAAAGGGGAAAAAGTGCGTAGAGAAAGAGGATACAGCCCAGGTACCATTCCCCTATTTTGTAAAAGGTGGGAGTAAAGGACTGAAGATACCCGTCTACCCCCGCCACCGAAAAAAGGATCTTCCAGGACGCTACATTCCGGTTATTCCCACAGAGGAGATCACTGTATAGGAAGACAGGAAAGAAACAGCTCCAGAAAAGGGGATAAATGGCCCAAAACCGCCCGGCAAAATATCGCTTCAAAGACCAGGTACGGTTCTTCTCCTGCCGGGAAAGGCAGGCTCCGGAGAGAATAGTCATCCCATAGACACCTACCTGGACCAGCTCTGCCTGATCCGGGAAGAGCTGCACCGGGCAAAGACCCAGGGCAGCGGTCTCCACCTGGTAATGATAAACCACCACGGTTAAAATGCCTGATATCCGCACCAGGTCCAGACCGGGCAGATAAGAATGTTCCTTCATGATAAATCCCCCCAAGGCTTTTTTATGAACCATACTAGGAGAGGATTCTTACTTTCCGGTGACGGAGAGGGTGACCCGACTGTCAGAAACAGCCGGTGGCACTGGAAAACCAGATGATGTATAATGAAGGAAAACCAGCCAGCGGTGCTTCAGGGCAGAAGGGAACTTTTATGAAGATCATTATTTCTCCGGCAAAAAAGATGCGGGACGACCCGGACAGCCTGGCCTGGCGGGACCTCCCTTGTTATCTGGACCGAGCACAGGAAGTCCTGGTTGCCCTCCGGGAGATGACCGACGGGGAACGGCAAAAGCTCTGGGCCTGCAATGACCAGATCGCAGCTCTGAATAGCTGCCGGCTGGAACAGATGGACCTTACCCGACGGTTGACTCCGGCGCTGCTGGCCTACAAGGGGATTCAGTATCAGCGGATGGCTCCGGAGGTATTTACCGGCGGGGAACTGGAGTATGTCCAGGCCCATCTTCGGATCCTTTCGGGATTCTATGGGATCCTCCGCCCTTTGGACGGGGTGACTCCCTACCGGCTGGAAATGCAGGCCAAGCTGAAGGTCAACGGGGCGGCGAATCTCTATGACTTTTGGGGCGACAGCCTGGCCCGGGCCATGGAGGAACCGGACTGGGTGCTGAATCTGGCCTCCAAAGAGTACAGCCTTTGCATTTCCCGCCATCTGGATCCGGAGGTGAAACTGATCACCTGCCTGTTCGGGGAGGAGAAAAACGGGAAGGTAGTGGAAAAGGGAACCATCTGCAAAATGGCCCGGGGGGAGATGGTTCGGTTCATGGCAGAGCGGAATATCGTCGGTCCTGGGGAACTTCAGGAGTTTGACCGTTTAGGGTTCCGGTATGCACCGGAATACTCGGATGATAAAACCCTCGCCTTCCTTCGCAGCCCGACCGGCAAATAAAGGCTGCGATTCCATAAAGACAATAAAAATACCGGCCCCCTCTTTTCCAAAAAGGACCGGTGTTCTTATTGAAATGGAAATTCAGCTCTGTGCCTCTCCCCCAGAGGTGAGATCCCGCTTCAGCCGCTCCAGGAACAGTTGGGCTGCCTTGGAAAATACCTGGGATTTTTTCCAAACCAGGTACATCTGCATCTCCAGGCGAGGCTTCAGGGGCCGAAAGCAGATGGCCCGGCCGGTTGTGTTGATGAGTTTGTCCAGGGTAAAGGCATACCCCATCCCTTCCTCCACCAGGAGGGAGGCATTGTAGATGAGATTGTAGGTGGCGGCAGTGTTCAGTTCCGCAGGGTCCCTGCGGAGCCACCGGTACAGATCGCTCTTGTTCCCCACCTGCCGGGAAAGGATCAGCGGTTTGTCCCACAGATCCTCCGGCGTGACAGCCTCTTTCTCTGCCAGCAGGCTGCTGCGGGGCACAAGAACACCCCAGGTATCTTTGGCGGGAAGGAGAATATAGTTGTACTTGCCTTTGTCAATGTCACCCAGCAGGACCCCGAAATCCAGCAATCCCTTGTCCAGCCGCTCGCAGACGGTCCCTCCGTCGCCGCTCTCCATATGGAAGAGAAGCCCCGGGTATTCCTCGTGAAGGCGGGTGGCCATTCGGGCAATCTGGCGCAGACCGTCGGTTTCCCCGGTGCCAATATAAATGTCTCCGGTTACGGAGGCACCGGTGTCATACAGCTCTTTCTGGGTTCTTTCCACCAGGTTCAGGATCTCCTCCGCCCGCTTCCGCAGGATTACCCCGTCTTCCGTCAGGGTGATTTTCCGGTTCCCCCGGATCATAAGCGGTTTCCCCAGCTCCTCTTCCAGATCTTTCAGCTGTCTGGAAAGGGTGGGCTGGGTCAGGTGAAGGGACTGGGCCGCTGCCGAGATGTTCTGCTCTCTGGCAACGGCAAGGAAATATTGCAGCACCCTCAATTCCATAAATCGCACCTCCTGCTGCCCTCATAATAACATAGGTGCTTTATAGGAGGCAAGCATGGAAAGCCATTCCGCATAGGCATTTGCTATCCGAACGCTTCTGGTATAAAATGAAAGAAAATCATGGAGGAAAAAGCCGAAGTAACGCAGTAAGTTAAAATGCACCGAAAAATACCCCTGCGGGCAGTTTTCCTGCAAGGGCGATACGGAAGATTTATTAAGGAGGAAAACGTATGAGCAAAAGGATTTTGGTCATTTCATCCAGCCCCAGAAAGGGAGGAAACTCGGATACCCTGGCAGACTGGTTCATCCAGGGAGCCAGAAGTGCCGGGAACCAGGTGGAGAAGGTCAACCTGGTGGATCTGTCCCTGAACTTTTGCCGTGGCTGTCTGGCCTGCCATAAGATCGGGCACTGTGTCATCGGAGACGATGCCAATACTGTGGCCGAAAAGATGGGCCAGGCGGATGTGTTGGTTTTCGCCACTCCGGTCTACTACTACGGAATGAGCGGCCAGATGAAGACCATGCTGGACCGGGCCAACCCTCTCTACACCGACCAGTATCAGTTCCGGGACATCTATCTTCTGGCCTGCGCCGCAGAGGACGAGGAGAACACAGTGGAGGGGACCGTACACGGCGTCCAGGGATGGATCGACTGTTTTGAGAAGGCCCGCCTGGCCGGGACCGTCTTTGCCGGAGGGGTTAGCGCCCTGGGGGAGATCCAGGGTCATCCCGCTCTTCAAAAGGCTTTTGAAATGGGAAAGTCCATTCAGTAAAAAATACCGGGAGCACTTTTATAGTGTTCCCGGTATTTTTTATGGGGAGGCCTGCACATCTTCACGGGGAAGAGTGCGGAAAAATTTTGCCAGGGGAATACACCCTGCCAGGTCTGCTACGGCCCACCCAATGGGAATGGATACCCAGATCCCCATCACTCCCAACGAGGGGATAGAGGAAAGGCCATAAGCCAGCACTACCCGCAGTCCGAGAGAGATGACGGTCAGAACCACCGACATGGCAGGGCGCTCAACGGCCCGGTAAAACCCGTACAGCAGAAAAAGGAGGCCGATAAGGCAGTAAAAAACGCCTTCTGTCCGCAGATACTGGACCCCTGCCGCCAGGATCCGGGTCTCGTGGGGACGGATGAAAAGAAGGATCAGGGGTTCTGCCAGCAGGAAGACCAGGGCGCTGACGGCGGCTCCGAAGAGAAGGGAGACCGAAGCGGCAATTTTGAATCCCTTCCGGATCCTGCTGTTGGCACCGGCACCGTAGTTTTGGGCCAGGAAGGTGGAGAATGCATTGCCAAAGTCCTGCACTGGCATATAGGCGAAGGAGTCGATTTTGACGGCGGCGGCAAAGGCGGCCATGATGGTGGGACCGAAGCTGTTTACCCGGCCCTGGACCAGAAGGATTCCAAAATTCATAATGGACTGCTGGGCGGCAGTGATGAAGGAGAGCCGGAAAAGATGCCCGGCACAGGGCCCGTCCCAACGCATCTCTTTCCGGTGGAATCGAAGTTCAGGCCGGGTGGCCAGGGCATAGACCAGCAGTCCCAGCCCGGCCAGCCACTGGGAAAAAACGGTGGCCCATCCTGCTCCGGCGACCCCCGCCTCCAGCCCCACCACGAAAAGGAGGTCCAGAAGGATATTCAGCAAAGCGGACCCGCCCAGAAAAAGAAGAGGCCCTAAAGAATCTCCCACTGCCCGGAGAAGACAGGCACAGTAGTTATAAAGGAAGGTGCCGCCAATCCCCCAGAAGATCACCCACAGGTAGGTGCCCATAATGTCCCGCAGCGCAGCAGGAGTCTGCAAAAAGGTCAGGATAGGCTCCAGCCCACAAAAGGCCGCCAGGTTCAAAATCAGAGCAGCGGACCCTACAATGACAAGGGAGAGAAAGACCTCCCGCCGCATCCGGCTGGCGTCACCACGGCCCAGGGAGATGGATACTGCCACTCCGCTGCCCATGGAAAGGCCCAGCAAGATGGATGTGAGAAAGGTCATGAGGGTGTAGGCGGAGCCAACCGCCCCCAGGGCCTGGGAGCCCACAAACCGGCCTACAATAAGAGTATCCGCAATATTGTACATCTGCTGCAGCAGATTCCCCGCCATCATGGGCAGGGCAAACCGGAACAGGGTGGGGGCAATGGGGCCCTGGGTAAGGGTGCTTCTGCTTTTCTCCATCCCAACCATACAAACCCCGCCTCCTTTCAGTCAACTGCCCTCTATGATAAAACAAAAGCGGCCGTGACGCAAGAGGAAGGGGTTTCCCTCTTCTAAATTACAAAATCGTCATGCAGGAGGCAGAGAGAGTATGGTACAATAACCATAATGCAAAGCCGAAAGGAAAGGAAAGCGGCCATGGAACACATTCTTCTCATTGAGGACGACGATACCATCGCCCGGGGACTGGTCTACTCCCTGGAACAGGAGGGCTGGGCAGTTACCTGGAAACCCACCCTGTCTCAAGGGAAAAAGGCCCTGGCAGAGGACCGGTTCGACCTTCTGCTGGCAGACGTGGGCCTGCCGGACGGCAGCGGCTACGATCTCTGCACCGCCGCAAAATGTCGGGGGGTACCTGTGATTTTTGCCACTGCCCGGGGAGACGAGGGAAGCGTGGTTCTGGGACTGGACCTGGGGGCAGATGATTACATTGTAAAGCCTTTCCGGCTTCGGGAATTGGCCAGCCGGATCCGGGCAGTCCTCCGCCGTGCCGCCGGGGAGCGGGAACAGCTGGCGCAGCTGGGAGATCTAACCGTCGATCTCCAGAAAGCCCAGGTGAACCGCAAGGGTGAACTGATCCCACTGACGGCTCTGGAATACCGGCTTCTTCTCACCTTCCTGGCTCACCCGGGCCAGACCCTGACCCGGGGCCAGCTGCTGGAAGGGCTCTGGGATGTGGCAGGGAACTTTGTGAACGACAACACCCTTTCGGTGTATATCAAACGGCTGCGGGGAAAGATCGAATCCCCCCAGGGCCCCAGCATCCTCACGGTGCGGGGAATCGGCTATCGATTGGAGGAAAACGGCGATGCTGCGAAATAAGGAACTGCGGCTCCCTCTTTTCCTCTCCGTCCTTTTAACGGGGGCAGCGGTCCTGGTCTGCGGACGGCTTGGTTCCGGCGCTGCCGCACTGGCCGGAGCCGTCTGCACCGGACTCTGCGCCGTGATCTGGATCCGGGTCACCGCTGTCCGGTATGCCCGTCTGCGGGAACTGGGAGAGTATCTGGCGGAGGTCTACGCCGGAGGCGAGCTGATGGATATCCGGGACAACAAGGAGGGGGAATTGAGCCTTCTGAAAAACGATCTCCATAAAATCACGGTCACCCTTCGCCAGCAAAGCAGCCAGCTGGAGCAGGACAAGACTTTTCTCCAGCAGCTTTTGGGAAACATCTCCCATCAGCTCCGCACCCCGCTCACCGGGATGCTGGTCATGGCTGACCTGCTGTCACGCCGGGATCTTACGGATGAAAAGCGGGAGGAATTTACGGGACAGCTTACCGCCCAGCTGGA
>CALXEN010000021.1 GCA_944387325.1 uncultured Clostridia bacterium
GGAAACCGCCATAGAGCTGTACAAGGATTATCTGGGGGAGATTGCAGCCAAAAAGCTGGGCAAGCCGAAGGAGAAGCTGAAGGGCGTTGACTACGGCAATATGCGGGGGCCCCTGTCCTACCTGGAATCACGATCCGATGGTATTCGCAGCAAGAAGCTTGGAAAGGTATCGGAAGGAGATCTACAGAAAATTATCGACCTGGCAGCAGCAGAGGGAAAGGCCAAAAAGACCCTGCAAAACATCCGCAGCGCATACCTTGATTTTTTCCGGTGGTGCAAGGTACATGGATACTTAGACACCATACCGGATGGAATCTCTGTACCGCATAGTGCCCGCAGCAAGCAAAAGAAGATTCTGCAACCGGCTGATTTGAAAATCCTTTTCTCCTCAGATAAGACCTGCTTATATGGCGTGGAGCGCCATGAGCCGCTTGTATATGCCTTCCGCCTTGCAGTGCTTACTGGGCTACGGCCCGGGGAGCTTATGGCCCTCAGATGGCAAGATTGGGACGGAGACACCCTCCATGTTCGTGGCAGCATCAATGCACTCGGCCAAGAAACCCAGGGGAAAAATGACAATGCCATCAGAGACATTCGCCTCATCCAGCTGGCCAAAGAGCAGTTAACACTGCACCACATCAGCTGTGGTAGGCCAAAGGTCGGATATATGTTTGACCTTGATACTCAAAAACAGTACAGAAAGCGCTGGGGCCTGTACTGCAAGCATAACGGGATCACTTATGTTACCCCCTACGAGCTCCGGCACACCTTTGTTTCTATCTGCCAGCGCCTTCCTGAGGGGATGGTAAAGCAGCTGGTGGGACACTCCAAGAGCATGGATACCTTTGGGATCTATGGCCACATGGTGGACGGATATGGGGATCTCATGGCCAAGCAGTTGTCCGGCGTTTTCTCCGATTTGATAGGCTGATTTTGAACCAAGATTTGAACCAAGTCCGGGACAAAAGTACATTCATTATTGAGTAAAATAAATTTTGACTGACACAGAAAAAATATTATTTTTTCCAGCGAAAATTGGTTTTGAATAAAAATGATTTTATGCCCGGTTGGGGTTCGACTCCCATCAGCCGCTCCAGGGCCCCGGTCAAAAGACCGGGGCTTTTTCTTTCTGTCACAGCCAGGGAGGCCCCGGCGCTTTTCAGCGCCGGGGCCTCCTTTTGATCGGGGAATTATTTTTCCTCCGGCGAGGTCTGAATTTTCCGCACCAGGGCGCTGCGGACCTGATGGTCCCGCACCTCGGTGATCCGGATGGCCAGGCCACTGGTCTCCAGCTCCAGCACCGTACCATCCCGGGGAATGGCATCCAGGGCGCTGAAGATCAGGCCGTTGAAGGTATCGTGGTCTCGGCTGGACAAAGGCACTCCCAGGGCGGCAGATACCTCCTCCAGGGTAGCGTCCCCCCGGACCCGCCAGGTGCCGGCCTCCACCGCCTCCACCGGTTCCTCCCGGGTCTGGTGGCCGGGATCATCCCCCAGTTCTCCCACCAGCTGTTCCACCAGATCGCTGAGGGTGACCACCCCCATGAGGCCGCCATACTCATCCAGCACCACGGCCATGGTATTCCGGGTCCGCTTCATGTTCCGGAAGAGAACGTCCGCCTTCACCCCGTCGGGGACAAAATAGGCGGGCTTTACCGCCCCGGCCAGCACTGACTCCCGGCTCTTGTCCTCCAGCCGGAAGTAGTCCTTGGCGTTGGGGACCCCCACGATCTTATCCGCCGTTCCCTGGCAGACCGGGTAAAGGGTATACCGGGCCCGGTGGATGGTCTCGTTCCAGGTCTCCATGTCATCCTCCATCCAGAGGAGGGAGAGCTCGGTGCGGTGGGTGGCGATCTCCCCGGCGGTGAGGTCGTCAAACTCAAAGACGTTCTGGATCAGCAGCTTTTCTTCCTGGTCGATGGTCCCCTTTTCGCTTCCCACATCCACCATCATCCGGATCTCCTCCTCGCTGACATGTTCCTCCTGGGCGTTGGGGTCGATCCCCAGCAGCCGCAGGACCCCGTTGGTGGAGAGGGTCAGAAACCAGACCAGCGGGGCAAAGAGCCGGGCGATGCCGCTGATGAGGGCTGACATTCCCAGGGCCAGGGCCTCCGCATTCCCCATGGCCACCCGCTTGGGGACCAGTTCCCCGAAGATGAGGGTGAAGTAGGAGAGGATGAGGGTGATGAGGACCACAGCGATGCCGTCCAGGGTGGCGGCGGGAAGGGGGACTCCCACCTCAACAGCCCAGTCCACCAGGGGGTCGGAGAAGTTTTCGGCGGCAAAGGCGCTGCCCAGAAAGCCGGAGAGGGTGATGGCCACCTGGATGGTGGCCAGGAACCGGGCGGGCTGGCTGGTGAGCCGGGCCAGCCTTACCGCCCGCTTATCCCCCTGTTCCGCCATTTTGGCCAGCTTGGCGTCGTTCATGGAGATGACAGCGATCTCCGCACTGGCAAATATGGCGTTCAGGGCAATGAGCACCACCTGAAGCAAAAGCATAAAAAGAATGGAATTTTCCAAAGATAGAACCTCCTAAGTTATATCATAAAGTATTATAAACAGAAAAACGGAACACACTCCGCCCCTTACTCCCGCAAGGGCAGACTATGTCCCATACCAACTGCTTTATGATATAAAGGAGTGTGATCTCCGTTGTTGTCACTGTCCCCGTCGTCCATGGGCTGGGATCTTCTCTCCTTTCCCGGCAAAGATTTGGACACAGCATACCATACTTTTCCTCTTTCGTCAATGGGAAAGTAGGACTTGCCAAGGAGGGCCGGGGTTATGTATAATGCAGAGGAGGAAATCCGCCCTTCTCCGCCGCTGCCCTGCGGGGGGGCGGGGCATTATTTTGCGAGGTCAAATATCATGGAATATCATCTGAATCAAGCCATCATCCACCTGCTGGACGGTTCCGCCAGTGCGCCTCTTCTCAGCGAGCAGCCCCTGGTGTTGGACGATGAGAACAGCGATTATCTGCTGGGGCACATCATCAAGCTCCACACCGGGGACGATTGCAAGAACTGCGCCTTCCAGCCCGGCAGTCCCTTTGAGGAGATGCTGATCCGGGAGAAGGAGTTCGTTCCCATGAGCCAGGCGGCGGCCCAGATGTTCTTTGAGCAGATGATGCGGTACCCGGATATCCCCAGCGGCGACCTGGCGGTGGCGGACCTGACCATTGACGGGAAGCCCTTCCTGGCCCTCCTGAAAATGAACTACCGGTCGGCCTATCTCCACGACGCAGGCCGCCCCGGCCTGGTGAGCCTGGTACGGCAGCAGACGGTGCTACCCAGCGCCACCTCCAAGTGCGATGAGGCCATCCTGATCCAGCTGGACACCGGTGCGGTGAAGCTGGTGGAAAAGCGGGTGGCCATGGACGGAGGCCGGGACTTTTACATCTCCACCAAGCTGCTGAACACCAATCCCGCCAAAACCGAGAAGGTGAAGCTCCAGGCGGTGCGGGACGCCGCCCTCCACGCCGTGAAGGAGGCATACCAGGATGACGGAAAGGTGGAGACCGCCGTGGCCAACATCATCCGGGCAGAAACCACCGAGGACATCCTGCCGGTGCAGCAGGTGAAACAGCGGCTGGAACGGGATTTCCCCGAGGCGGCCTCCGCCTTTGAGGAGGAGCTGATCGCCGACGATATCCGGATGGAGGAGCAGATCACGGTGCCCCCCGCCCGGATCAAGCGGATCACCAGCCGGACGGTGAAGAGCCACAGCGGCATTGAGGTGAAGATTCCCGGAGACGTCTTTCTCAGCGACGAGACGGTGGAGTTCATCAACAACCCGGACGGCAGCGTGAACCTTGTGGTAAAAAATGTGATCCTCTGATTTTTTAGGAAAAAGATATTGACATTTTCAGAAAATGCAGTATAATAAATACTGTTCTGCGGATGTGGCGGAATTGGCAGACGCGCTAGATTCAGGTTCTAGTGGCCCTTAAAGCCGTGGGGGTTCAAGTCCCTTCATCCGCACCAACAGAAAAACAGCTACCCAGTCGGGTGGCTGTTTTTTTGTTGGTTTGAAGGGACTTGAAGCTGGTAAGGAATATTTTCAAAAATATCGCCCCGGCGGGGCTCCCTTTCCTGGGAAGTTCCTGCCGGGGCGTTTTCCTTTTAATAGGGCTGGGTGTAATAGGGGACGGTGTCCACCTCCACCACCTGGGCCCCAAAGGGGAAGAGAGCCAGCTTGGCAATTTTGAAGCACTGAAGGCCAAAGGGGATTCCGATGATGGTGCAGCAGAGGAGCACCCCGTTAAAGGCCGCAGCCAGAGCCAGAGGGATCCCGCTGAGGAGGAGCCAGAGGATATTGGCCAGGAGGGAAAAGGTCCCGCCTCCATACCGGACCTCCTTTCCAAAGGGGAAGAATGCCAGGGCCGCAAACTTGAAGCACTGGCGGCCGATGGGGATCCCCACAATGGTAATGCACCAGAGCACCCCCGCAGCCAGCCACCAAAGGCCCTGCCAGAGCCCTCCGCACAAAAACCAGATCACATTTCCCAGACAGCCCATTTTCTCCTCCTGCTTTCTGGTCCCGGCTCCGGCCAGGACGGGATTCTTTCAACAGTGGGACCATTTTACCACAAAACATTCCCTATGGGAAGGGCCGTAAGAATTCCTTAATATTCCTGTTCCAGAAGACAGACGGCGGCAGTCATGTCATCGGGGGGATGGCCCAGGCCGGCAGTCCGCCGCCGGGCGCTTTCCACCAGGGAGCGGGCCATCTGCCCCGGGTCCATCCCCCTGCCGGCACAGAGGCTGAGCTGATGCATGACCCATTCCGGGCCGTCGTCCAGGACGCCGTCCGAGATCATGACCAAATAATCCCCCGGGGAAAGAGAGAGGGGGGTACTGCTCCCCACCACCTGAGGAAGGATCCCCACCGGCAGGCTGTTCCCCTCCAGCATCCGGACCTTTCCGCCCCGGATGAGGAAGCTGGGGGCTGCCCCTGCCTTGAAGAGAAGTCCTTGGCCGGTGTAAAGGTTGAGGGTGAGGAGGTCCAGGGTGGCCCCGCCCTCCTCCTGGCTTTTCAGTCCCAGGGCCACATTCACCAGCCGGGCCGCCGCCGTGCTGTCGAATCCCGCCAGGAGAAGCCGGGCGGTAAGCTGGGCAGCCAGGGTACCGTCCACCGCCGCCGGTTTTCCGGTCCCCATCCCGTCGCAGAGGAGCATATATCCCTTCCCGGTTCCGTCACAGAACTGGCGGGTCACATCTCCGCTGACCTGGTGGGCCGGACTGCCCGCCACCCCGAACCTAGGGATGTAAAGGGGCTTTTCCGGGAAGGTGAGAGTGGTGGCCGTGCGGCAGTGGAGAACCTGAGGCAGTCCCAGGGGATGGCGGCAGATCTCTCCCACCTCCCCGGCCAGCTCCGCCAGTTCCTCCGGGGACAACTCCATCCGGGCCACCGTCACCGTTACGGTGAGCTTTCCCGTCACCTCACGGGTGACCATACACCCCAGGGGCTCCAGGCCCAGGCTGGAAAAGAGCTTCTGGACCCGGGCGCTCTTCCCCGGCTCCGGGGTTCCGGTGCGGCTGAGCTGGTCTCCCAGGGCCGCCAGGCTGGAGGCCATGGCCCCATACTGTTCGGTGAGGACGGAACGCATGGCCTGGGTGCGGAGGCGGGCCTCCCGCCGCTGCCGGAAGAGGGCATACCCCCGCCCGGCCGCCCGAGCCAGCTGCCGGGGCTGTACACATTCTCCAAACTCGGGAGGAAGCTGTTCCTCTGCCGGGGTTAGGGTCTGCTCCAGCTGGGGCCGAAGATGATAAAAGCCGTCCACCGTCCGGCTATACTGCTGGTTCCAGCAGATTTCCCGGCGGCTGCATTTCCGGCATACCTCCTCCGCCACGTAGTCTACCACCCAGTTGTAGTTCTCCCCTCGGGGGGCTTCCTTGGCGGAGACCTGCTCTACCGTGGCGGCAATATCACTGAGAGCCTGGGCAATTCCCTCCAGCTTGGCGGAGACCTGGTTGAGGGAGCCCTTCTCCCGGGCGGCGGGCAGAAGCTCCTGCCGCCCGGTCCAGGACAGGGGGCAGAGCCAGAAGAAAGCCAGGGCGACCACCACTCCCGCCAGGGCTGCCAAAATCTGTTCCAGGCTTCCTGCCAGGGAGGCTCCCGCCACCCCCACCGCCAGGAAGGTGCCTCCGCAGACCAGCCGGTT
>CALXEN010000022.1 GCA_944387325.1 uncultured Clostridia bacterium
TACTTCTACGGCACCGGCCGTCGTAAGCATTCTGTTGCCCGTGTTCGTGTCTACAACGGTACCGGTAAGATCACCATCAACGGCCGTGACATCGACGATTACTTTGGTCTGGAGACCCTGAAGCTCATCGTTCGCAGCCCCATGGAGCTGACCAGCACCGCCGGCAAGTATGACCTGGTAGTCCGGGTCAACGGCGGCGGCGTTTCCGGCCAGGCCGGCGCTATCCGCCATGGCCTGTCCCGGGCTCTCCTCCAGGCTGACCCCGAGATGCGGCCCATCCTGAAGAAGGCTGGCTTCCTGACCCGCGATCCTCGTATGAAGGAACGTAAGAAGTACGGTCTGAAGGCTGCCCGTCGGGCTCCCCAGTTCAGCAAGCGCTGATTGGCCGAATTTGCCTTATACAAGAGCACTCCGAAAGGGGTGCTCTTTTTCTGTGTTGGGAGCCCTAGCAGCTTGCAGGCCAACGTCCGGAGAAACCATTTGAATCCCCTTTCCCTGTGATCAAGAATAAATGTTCTATACTTATCCGGACCGATAAAGTATAATGAAAACAGCGGATTCCAAGAGTGCGAAGATTGGCGGATAGAACGAAAACAGAGGAGGGGTCCATATGAGTAAAATGGAAATTGCGTATTTAGAGCTTTTTACTGTGGGAGGTACGGGGATTCTCCTGATCGTCCTGGGGATTTTGAGCCTTCTGCTGACCAAGAAAAGAAATGCATCCTGCACCGTGAAAACGGAGGGCACCGTGATCCGTCATAAATTTTCAGGCAAGGGGAGAATGAGCCCGGTGGTCTCATTTCAAGCGGATGGCAGGGAGATCCAAACGGTGAAAAAATATAACAGTATCAGGAGTGCCCGTATTAGTGGGATTCCCATTCCGACCCGATCTGATGCCTGGGAAGACGGCAAGGGTAATCTGTATGTAAAAACAGGGCCGATCGCAAATATGCGGCAGTTGGCGGAAAATTTATGGCCCATAGGAAGCCAAATGACGGTTTACTATAATCCTGAAAATGTGAAGATAAATTACGTGGATAGGCCCATAACAAACGGATTTCTGGCAGTCATGTTTTCGATGGCGGGTATACTCTGCGTGGTGTTGGGATCGGTTATCTTTTTTCTTATGCACTGACCAAGAATACCTGATCTTTGGCCCGAGAGAGGATAGCCCGGAAAGAAGTGGGTTGGTGGACCTTGCCTTATCCAAGAGCACTCCGGGAGGGGTGCTCCTTTTTGAGCATTGAAAGCTTCCGTAAAAAGAAAAGGGCAGCCGCTAAAAGCGGCTGCCCGGGGGCGGGAAGGGCCGCAGGCCCTTCCCGCCTCTTTCTTTTTTCAGGCGGATCTAATTACCACTGGGTCAGCTCCAAATACAGGTCCTTGTACTGACGGGCGGAATTCTGCCAGGAAACATCCTTGTCCATATCCCGCTGGACCACCTCGTCCCAGTGATATCGGTTGAGGAAATACTCGGTCTTGGCCCGGTTGATGGCGTCCAGGAGAAGCCCGGCATCGTACCGGTCGAAGGTGAAGCCGTTGCCGGCACCGTTGGCGGTGTTGTAGGGCTCCACGGTATCCTTCAGGCCGCCGGTCTCCCGGACAATGGGCAGGGTGCCGTAGTGCATGGCGTTGAGCTGAGTCAGGCCGCAGGGCTCAAACCGGGAGGGGACCAGCAGGGCATCTGCTCCGGCGTAGATGCGGTGGGCACGGCCCTCATCGTACTGGATGCAGGCGCTGAACATTCCCTTGTAGGCATTCTCGTAATACCGGAAGGTATCCTCGTAAACCTTGTCTCCGGTGCCCAGCACCACAACTTGGGTGTTGCCGTCCATCACCTGGGGCACGATAGCGTTTACCAGATCCAGGCCCTTCTGGTTGGTGAGCCGGGAAATGAGCCCGATGACGAACTTGCCTCCGTCCTGGACCAGCCCCAGCTCGGACTGGAGGGCCATCTTGTTCTGCCACTTCCGGTCCAGCACGTTGGTGATGTCGTAGTTCACCGCCAGGTTGAAGTCGGTGGCGGGGTTCCACATATCATAGTCGATGCCGTTGACGATCCCCCGCAGCTTGTAGCTGTGGTACTGGAGATGCTCCTCCAGCTTGTGCCCGTATTCGGGGGTCTGGAGCTCCCAGGCGTAGGTGCCGCGGACGGTGGTGATCCGGTCTGCATAGGCCAGGCCGCCCTTCAGCATATTGGCGTCCTCGTATCCCTGTTTCAGAGCGCCCATCTGGAACACCTCGTCGGGCAGGCCGGTCCAGTACCGAATGGTGGGGATGTTGTAAATCCCCTGGAACCGGAGGTTGTGAATGGTCAGGACGCTCTTGGCCCGGCCCACCGGGGAATCCTTGAAGAGAGTCTTCTGGAACACCGGCACCAGGGCGGCCTGCCAGTCATGGCAGTGGATGATGTCGGGGATCCAGTTCATGTAGTTCAGGGCAGCCAGGGCAGCCTTGCTGAAGAAGCAGTACTTGGGGATGTCGTCCACCAGGTTTACATAGGGACGGCCCTCGGTGAAGAATTCCTGGTTGTCGATGAAGTCATAGACTACACCGTCCCAGATGTACTCCATAATGCCTACATAGTAGCTGCGGCCGGTGAAGCCCAGATCCATATAGAACTCTCCCCGGTAGACCATCCGGTCCTGATACTGCTGGGGAATGCAGGCGTACCGGGGCAGGATCACCCGCACATCACAGTTCTGCTTAACCAGCTCCCGGGGCAGGGCGTACATAACGTCCCCCAGGCCGCCGGTCTTCACAAAGGGATGACATTCGGAGCCGATAAAGGCTACACTTCTGCGAGGGGTATCATACATGGGAATTTCCTCCTTTGGCTGCTCCGGGACTGCCGGAACAGGATTGATTTCTTCCGCTGCGGGAGCAGTCTCCTGGACAGCGGCCGGGGATTCTTCGGCTGCGGGCAGCGGTTGCTGCTCCGGACTGTTAACTTCCTGGGGAAGGAAAATCTCCTCGGCCTTTGCCTCCTCCGTCGCAGGGGCGGGCTGGGACTTCTTGACCGGGGTCTTCTTCTTGGGGGCGGCCTTCTTTACGGCGGGTTCATCCTTTTTGGCGGGAGCCTTCTTCTTGGGCGTTCCTGCCTTTTTGGCGGTGGTCTTCTTCACTGCGGTGGGTTCCTGGGAAGAAACTGCGGCCTCCATGGGGACGGCCTGGTCAGCCTTGGGCTGGGCTGCTTTGCTTTTGGTGGTCTTTGCTTTCTTTTCTGCCACAACAACGCTTCCTTTCACGAATATTCTGCCGGTATTCGGGCCTTTAGTATGACAGTATCACATTTTTGTCCAAATTTCAATTCCCTGCAGTATTTCTGTATCCTGCAATTTTTTGCTCCTGCGTTGCGACCTGGCCCTGGGGAATGCACCGGGGAAACGCTCCTGAGCAGGGGACAAAAAAAGACGGAATCCCAGGCTGGCCGATGGGGGCGAATTGATTTGCAATAAGCGCCGCCTGAAATCTAGCAATCAAATAATAAATTGATTAGATTAAAACAAATGGTACCATATATTGAAAGAAAAACAAAAATGTGACGTTTTTGTTAAAATTAGCAATCTACACTTGACAGTGCTAATTTGCGTGATATACTAAAGATGTACCAGGAAAGAGGAACCGTAAGCACCGGAAGAATCCGGCAGCCCCTTCCTCCTCCCGATACCCGGCCGGGCTGCGGCAAGGCAGCCCGGATCCCACCGCAGCTCGCCGCTGCCGGGAAAGATCCCGCAACAGTTACGGGTCGCATAAACATCTTTGAAATTGGAGGTATGACTTATGTTGCCTGTTGTTTTTGGTGAAAATCTGTTTGATGAACTGTTTGATAATGCTTTCCGGCCCCTCTATGATGTGGACCGTGCCCTTTACGGGAAGAACGCCAAGGCCATTATGCGGACTGACATCCGGAAGACGGATGCCGGCTACGAGATGGATGTGGATCTGCCCGGATTCAAGAAGGACGAGATCAAGATCGAGCTGAAGGATGGCTACATGACCATCACCGCAGCCAAGGGTCTGGACAAGGACCAGCAGGACAAGGAAGGCCGGTATATCCGGAGAGAGCGGTATGCCGGTCAGTGCAGCCGGAGCTTCTATGTGGGTGATAACCTGGAAGCCAAGGACATCCACGCCCGGTTTGAGGACGGCATTCTGCGGCTGTCCCTGCCGGAGGTGAACCAGCGGCAGCTTCCGGAGCATCAGGTCATCGACATCGAGTAACGAATCAGCCGCCCCTGCTTGGGCAGGGCAGAGAAGGGGAGGTCTCCTTAAGGGAGGCCTCCTCTTTTTTGTGCGGTTTCGGCCGTCTGTGGGGGCGGAGGGGACGCATAAAGGATATTCCGGAGGACCATCCTATTTTCTGACAAGAAGCTGGGAAGGGTGGACAGAGAGATGGAAGGCTTGGGGCAGGAAAGAGTGCTGGAAAAGCAGCTCCGGACCATGCTGGGATCAGGGAAGCTGGCGGTTTGGTACCAGCCCAAATTCAGCCTGGTGACCGGACGAAGGGAGGGGGCGGAGGCACTGGTCCGGTGGCAGCAGGGGGACCGGGCGATCTGCCCGGATCTTTTCCTCCCGGCCCTGGAGGCTTCGGGCCAGGTGGTGCTGCTGGACGGCAGGGTGACGGAGATGGTCTGCGGGGATATCCTGGAGGCCCGCCGCCGGGGACTGGAATTGGGAAACCTTTCTGTCAACCTGTCCAAAGCAAACCTGACCCGCCCCTCCCTGTTGGAGCGGGTGGAGGAACTGACGGGAAGGTTGGGCATCACCAGAAAGGACCTCTCCTTTGAGATCACCGAGGGGGCGGCCCGCCAGAGCAACCGGGGCCTGGCCCGGCTGGTGGGCGGTCTGCGGCAGATGGGATTTTCCGTCCAGATGGACGATTTCGGGGCGGGAGGCTCCGATCTCTGCTCCCTGGCCCAGGCACCCTTTGATCTTCTGAAGCTGGACCGCTCCCTGGTGGCCCTGGCCGGGGGAGAGCGGTTTTCCATTATCCTGGGATCCATCCTGGAGATGGCCCGGAGGCTGGAGATGGAGGTGGTGGTGGAGGGGGTGGAGACTGCCTCCCAGGCGGAGATCCTCCGCCGTGCAGGCTGCCGCCTGGCCCAGGGGTATTATTTTTCCCGCCCCCTCAGGCGGGAGGATTTTTTTGCATTGGCAGGGAAGGAGGCGGCACGGTGAAAAAGCTGTATCTTCGGCTGGCTTTGGTCTGTGCCGCCTTTCTGGTCCTCATGGCGGCCCTTTTTGCGGGCAGTTTTTCTCTCCGGGCCCTCCAGGAAAACCGCCATTACCTGGACCAGCTGCTCACCGGCCTGGAGGACAACCTGGCCCATGCCTACCGGGAGGAAGAGGAGAAGCGGACCCTCCTGGAGGAGGATTACCTGAACCGTGCCTGGGCGGTGGAATATATCCTCTGGAATGCTTCCGTCACCCGGGACCAGCTGGAGGCGGTCCGCCAGCTCATGGAGGTGGAGGGGATTGCCCTTCTGGACCGGGAGGGAACGGTGCTCCGGTCTGCCGGCCAGATGACCGGTCCCCGGGAGGAGGGCCCTGTCTTTGATGGCCAGGGAGAGCAGGTGGTCATTGACGAAGGAAGTTTTTATACCGCCCCTGCCTACCTTTATGCCCAGGTCCTATCTGGACAGCCCGGACGGGCTCGGGTGAGACTGGACGCCCAGCCGGACCGGCTGGGCCTTCTCAGCGGCAGCCAGCTGGTGGCCCAGATCCTTCTGGGCTCCACCACCGAGGAGAATACCCTTCTGGGAGCGGTGGACAGTTCCACCGGACTCCTCCTGGGCCTCTCGGCCAACAACGCCCAGACGGTGGAGATCCGGGGTGCCGATACCCCACGGGAGAGGCTGAAGATTCTGAAGGAGGCGGCGGAGGAGGGCAAACTGACCCTCCTCCAGGTCAATGGGGAATACCACACCGTCCTGGTCCGGGAGGGGGAGGGCGTGTACCTTTTGGCCATGACCCGGCTGTCGGGGGTCCTGTCCGGGATGGCGGCCACCCTCACCCAGGGATTGGCCGGCGTGGCAACGGTGAGCCTGCTGGCCATGGGGGCGGTCCATCTTTTCCTGAAACGGTACTTTTTTTCCCGGATCGCCCAGATGGAGGATACCCTCCAGGGCCTGTTGGCGGGGAAACAGCCCCACGACCCGGTCCAGGTGGGGGAAAATCTGCCCGAACTCCGGCCCTTGGCCCGGACCCTGGAACAGCTTGGCCAGGATTATCTGGAAAAGAGCCAGGGGATCTGCCAAATGGAATGTCAGCTTTCCCAGGCCCGGAGCCAGGCCAGCTTTGACCAGCTCACCGGGCTCTACAACCGCAGCGGCTTTGAGGAGCAGGCCCGCCGTTTCCTGGAACAGGAGGGGGGACAGGGAGTCCTTCTCCTCTTCGACCTGGACAATTTCAAGCGGGTCAACGACAGCGAAGGCCACCCGGTGGGAGACCGGGTGCTGGTGCAGTTCGCCCACTGCCTGCGGGACAACCTGCGGAAAAGCGATGTGGTGGGCCGTCTGGGCGGGGACGAGTTTGTGGCCCTCCTCCCCAACCCCATGGCCCAGCCCCTCCTGGAGGAGAAGCTGGAATCCCTTCTGGAGAGCGCCCGGCGGGCCCTGGAGACTTTCCGGGTGAAGTATCAGCTGTCGGTGAGCGTGGGGGCGGTGGCAGCGGACGGCCGGGTGAAAAGCTACCAGGAGCTCTACCGCTGCGCCGATACCGCCCTCTATATCGCAAAATATCTGGGAAAGGACGGCTACTATATCAATCAGAAAATGATCTCCTGTATGCGCCGGGTCTGCGTGGGCTGCCGCCGGGACTGCCCCCGGAGCGCCATCCTTCGGGAACTGGAAGCCCAGGAGGGGGAGGACCCTGGGCCTTGAAGGAGGAACGGTCCCGTACCCTGCTGTTCCGGGCCGCTATGGTGGCCCAGGGAATCTACCTGGGGTGGAGGTTCCTCTTCACCCTGCCCTGGGACCTGGGGCTCTGGCAGGGGATGGCTGGACTGGTTCTCGCCCTGGCGGAGGGGGTCACCATCCTGGGTACCTGGGAACTGATGGTAAGCCGGATGAAGAAGCATCGCACCCGGCTGGAACTCCCCCAGGCCGACCCGGATCTCTGGCCGGAGGTGGATGTTTTCATTGCCACCCACAATGAGCCGGAGGAGCTGCTCTACAAGACGGTGAACGCCTGTATGTTTCTGGACTACCCGGACAAGAGGAAGGTCCATGTCTGGGTCTGCGACGACGGAGACCGGCCTTCGGTGGCCGCCCTGGCCCGGGAATTGGGAGCGGGGTATCTGGGCTTTTCCGGCAACCGCCAGGCAAAATCGGGAAATTACAACCACGCCCTGGCCGCTACCCATGCCCCGCTGGTGGCCACCTTCGATGCAGATATGATCCCCCGCAGCTCCTTTCTGGAACGGACGGTGCCTTACTTTCTCATCCCGGACAAACGGGTGGGGCTGGTCCAGACCCCCCAGAGTTTCTACAACAGCGATCTCTTCCAGTTCAACCTTTACCTGGAAAAGGATATCCCCAACGAGCAGGATTTCTTCTCCCGGGAGGTGAACCTGCTCCGGAACACCGCCAACGCCGCCGCCTATACCGGCAGCAACACCGTCATCCTCCGCAGGGCCCTGGAGGAGATCGGGGGCTTCCCCCTGGGCACCATCACCGAGGACTTCGAGACCAGCATCCGGCTCCAGCAGGCGGGTTATATCACCTACGCCTCGGAGGAGGTGCTGGCGGCCGGGCTCTCCACCACCGATGGGGAGAGCATGAGGGGCCAGGGGGTGCGGTGGGCGAGAGGGGCGGGCCGGAG
>CALXEN010000023.1 GCA_944387325.1 uncultured Clostridia bacterium
ATCACCCGGAGCCACTATGCGGACCTGATGGCCCACGGGGTCCAGATCTACGAATACACCCCCGGATTCCTCCACCAGAAAGAATTTGTCTCCGACGACCGGGTGGCGGTGGTGGGTACCATCAATCTGGATTTCCGCAGCCTCTACCTCCATTTTGAGAACGCCTGCTGGTTCACCGGCTACGATGCGGTGGTCCAGGTCCGGAAGGACATCGAGGAGATCTTGAAGGTCTGCCGGAAAGGGGAGGCCCACCGGAAGGAGCGGGATTCCGCTTTCCAGCGGTTTACCCGGCTGCTCCTCAAGCTGCTCAGTCCCCTGCTGTAAGGAGAGTTTATGAAATATGGAACAGTGGTCCCGGGCCGGTTTCTGGCCCGGCCCAACCGATTTATCGCCCATGTGGAGCTGGAGGGCGGGACCCAGGTCTGTCATGTGAAAAATACCGGCCGGTGCCGGGAACTGCTGGTGCCGGGGGCCCGGGTCTATCTGGAGGACTTCGGCCCCGACACCCGGCGGAAGACCCGGTACGACCTGATTGCCGTGGAGAAGGGAGACCTGCTCATCAATATGGACAGCCAGGCCCCCAACAAGGCGGTGGGAGAGTTTCTCCGGGCCGGCGGGCTGTGGGAGGCCCCCACCCTGGTCCGGCCTGAAACCAAGTGGGGGAACAGCCGGTTCGACTTTTACCTGGAGCAGGGGGACCGGAAGGCCTTCCTGGAGGTGAAGGGGGTGACCCTGGAGGAAAAGGGGCTGGCCCTCTTCCCCGACGCCCCCACCTTGCGGGGGGTGAAGCACCTGGAGGAGCTGGCCGCCGCTGCCAAAGCCGGGTACGAGGCCTACGCCCTCTTCCTGGTCCAGATGAAGGGGGTCCGCACCTTCCGGCCCAACTGGGCGCTTCATCCCCAGTTCGGGCAGGCCCTGGCAGATGCCGCCGCAGCGGGGGTCACGGTGCTGGCCTACGACTGCCGGGTGACCCCCGATTCCATGGTGCTGGACGCCCCCGTTCCCCTGGACCTGACCCCGCCCGGGGAAAAATTTTGAAAAACCCCTTGATTTTTGCAGTGCTATCCGCTATAATAATCAAGCACTCAAAAATCTGCGCGGTTAGCTCAGCTGGTAGAGCATCTGCTTGACGTGCAGGAGGTCACAGGTTCGAGTCCTGTACTGCGCACCAGAAAAGACCGTACCCCGTCGGGTACGGTCTTTTGTTTTGCCCTGCCGGTGCCGCTTTTTCTTGCACTTTGTCCGCCGGTGGAGTATAATAACCTGTATATATGGTATGGTGGGAAGGAAGTGGTTTTTTGACAGAGAAACACCCTGTGGTGGGGATCCTGGGAGGTCTGGGCCCCATGGCCGGGGTATACTTTTATCAGATGCTCATTGAGCACACCCCTGCCCGGCGGGACCAGGATCACCTGGACGTGGTCCTCAGTGGGAGAGCCACCACCCCCGACCGCACCGCTTATATCCTCAATGAGAGCCGGGAGGACCCCTTCACCATCATGGAGCAGGACGCCCAGAACCTGGTGCGGTACGGCGCCACCATGATCGCCATTCCCTGCAACACCGCCCACTATTTCTATGACCAGCTGGCCCGGAGCCTGACGGTGCCGGTGCTGAACATGGTGGAGCTGACGGTCGCCCAGGCCAAGGCCCAGGGCTGCACCCGGCGGGGGATCCTTGCCGCCAGCGGCACGGTTGCCAGCTGCACCTACCCGCGGGCCTGCCGGGACGCAGGGCTGGGCTATGGCCTGCCCTCCCAGAGGGACCAGGACGCCCTCATGGAGATCATCTACGGCCAGATCAAGCCGGGCAAGCCGGTGGACCTGGAACTCTTCCGGTCCATTGCCGCCGGCCTGAAGGACCAGGGCTGCCAGCGGGCGGTGCTGGGCTGCACCGAGCTGAGCCTTATCAAGCGGGACTACGGCCTGGACGATTTCTTCATTGACAGCAGCGAGGTCCTGGCCCGGGAAACCATCCGGGCCTGCGGAAAAGAACCCATCGGCTTTTGAGCCGTTCCAGAATCAGCGAAAGGAAATACAGGATATGGAAAAGAAAACCTACTACATCACCACCCCCATCTACTACCCCAGCGACAAGCTCCACATCGGCCACAGCTACACCACCGTGGCCTGTGACGCTCTGGCCCGGTTCAAGCGCAAGCAGGGCTACCAGGTCATGTTCCTCACCGGCACCGACGAGCACGGCCAGAAGATCCAGGACAAGGCCGCTGCCAAGGGGGTGACCCCCCAGGAGTATGTGGACGAGATCGTGGCCACCGTGAAGGACCTGTGGAAGACCATGAACGTCAGCTATGACCGGTTCATCCGCACCACCGACGACTACCACATGGAAAGCTGCCAGAAGCTCTTCACCCAGCTGTATGAGCAGGGGGACATTTACAAAGGCGAGTATGTAGGCCACTACTGCAAGCCCTGCGAGAGTTTCTGGACCGACAGCCAGCTGGACGAGAACGGCAAGTGCCCCGAGTGTCACCGGGACGTGTACGAGGCCCACGAGGAAGCCTACTTCTTCAAGACCGGGAAGTACGCCGACCGGCTCCTGAAGCTCTACGAGGAGAACCCCCAGTTCATCCAGCCCGAGGCCCGGAAGAACGAGATGATCGCCTTCATCAAGCAGGGCCTCCAGGACACCTGCGTCTCCCGGACCACCGTGCCCTGGGGCATTCCCGTTCCCTTTGACCCCAAGCACACCATGTACGTCTGGATGGACGCCCTCACCAACTATATTTCCGCCCTTGGTTACAAGAACGAGAAGTACAACGACTATGAGACCTTCTGGCCTGCCAGCGTTCACATGGTAGGCAAGGAGATCCTTCGGTTCCACACCATCCTCTGGCCCGCCATGCTCATGGCCATGGGTCTGCCCCTTCCCGAACGGGTGTTCGGCCACGGCTGGCTCCTCCTCAACGGCGGCAAGATGAGCAAGAGCGTGGGCAACGTGGTCGACCCTGTGGTCCTCTGCGACCGGTACGGGGTGGACGCCATCCGGTATTTCCTGCTCCGGGAAGTTCCCTTCGGCAACGATGGCAGCTTCACCAATGAAGCCCTCATCAACCGTATCAACGTGGACCTGGCCAACGACCTGGGCAACCTGCTCAGCCGTACCGTGGCCATGTGCGAGAAATACTTTGGAGGCACTGTCACCGCCAACGGTCAGGCCGGAGAGTTTGACGACCAGCTCATTGCCGTTCTCAAGGAGATTCCCGGCAACGTGACCAAGGCCATGGACGACCTGCTCATTCCCCAGGCC
>CALXEN010000024.1 GCA_944387325.1 uncultured Clostridia bacterium
TCGACTTCACCCACTTCAGCGCCGTCACCCCCGAGGAGCTGGCCAAGGTGGAGGAGATCGTCAACGCTCATATTTACGCTTCCATCCCGGTCACCTGCAAGGTGATGCCCATTGAGGAGGCCAAGAAGATGGGGGCCATGGCCCTCTTCGGAGAGAAGTACGGGGACGAGGTCCGGGTGGTGGACATTGATTCCTGGTCCACCGAGTTCTGCGGCGGCACCCACGTGTCCAACACCGCTCAGATCGGCTGCTTCAAGATTGTAGGCGAGTCCAGCGTGGCCGCCGGTGTCCGTCGTGTGGAAGCCGTCACCGGGGCTAATGTTGTGGCCATGCTCAACAGCTATGAGGAGCTGCTGAAGAACACCGCCGCTGCCCTCAAGGCCAACAACATCCATGACTTGGCCGCCCGTGCCGAGGGTCTGGTGAATGAGAACAAGTCCCTGGCCAAGGAACTGGCCGAGGCCAAGGCCCAGCTGGCCGACGGAAAGATCGAGGGTCTCTTCCAGCAGGCTACCGATGTGGACGGCATCAAGGTCATCACCGCATACCTGAGCGGCACCGGCAGCGACAGCCTCCGGAGCATGGCGGACAAGATCCGGGACCGTGCCCCCAACATGGTGGCGGCCCTGGTGGGAAGCGCCGACGGGAAGATCACCCTGGCCGTCAGCTGCAGCAAGAATCCCCAGGCCCGGGGCCTGAAAGCCGGAGACCTGGTCAAGGAGATCGCCGCCATTGCCGGAGGCAAGGGAGGCGGCAAGCCCGACTTTGCCATGGCCGGCCTCAAGGATCCCAGCAAGATCGACGAGGCCCTCAACGCTGTGGCCGATATTGTAAAATCCCGTCTGTAAGCGGGTAACCATAAAAATACTGTGGGAAAGGAGGAACCTTCCATGTCCGATTGTCTGTTCTGCAAGATCGCAGCGGGGGAGATCCCCAGCAACAAGCTGTACGAGGATGACCAGATCCTGGTCTTCCACGACATTGATCCCCAGGCTCCGGTCCATTTCCTGGTCATCCCCAAGGAGCACATTGATTCCGCTGCCTGCCTGACCCAGGAGAACGGCCCGCTGCTGGGCCACATCTACGGCACCATCGCCCGGCTGGCCCGGGAACTGGGGGTGGATGAATCCGGCTACCGGGTGGTCACCAATGTGGGAAAAGATGGAGGCCAGAGCGTCAAGCATCTTCACTTCCATGTGCTGGCCAAGCGGAGCCTGGCCTGGCCTCCCGGCTAAAGGCCGTTGATAAAGAAAAATTCTTTATCAGGATGTGAAAAAGAATGAACCGAAAACTCGCCTGGATGGGTGGATGTTTTGCTTTCGCCCAGTTCGCTGTGGCCTGGAGGCCTCTGGCAGCGCTTCTGCTGCTGGGGGCTGGAGCAGCAGCGCTCTGGAGCCGGAAGCAGGGCAGACCCCGGCAGGCGGGTTTTTGTTTTGCATTGATCCTGGTGACGCTGGTAAGCCTTTTGTGGCAGCAGGTGTACACCAACCGGGCAGAGAAGATGGTTCGGACCTGGGAAGGTCAGGAAGTGACCGTGACGGCCACCGTCCGCTCCGCTCAACCCGCCTATGAAGGGTACAGCTATGGGCTGCTCCATCTGGAGGAGATCAATGGCAGGAAAATCAGCTGTAACATCACCTGCTATGGATTCCCTGAAACCCGGCCAGGCCAATCCTTCCAGGCAAAGTTCGAACTGACCGCCCTGGAACCGGACGATTATGAAAACTGGGCGGAAGGTGCAGCGGGGGAAGGAGAATACCGGGGCGGGTATCAGACCCTGGGACCCGGACCCGGCATCCTGGCCTGGTTTGGGCGACTCCAGCAGCGGCTGGCGGAAAACCTGTCCGGCGTTCTTCCCCAGGAGACGGTAGGGGTCGCCTCCGCCATGATTTTGGGAGAGAAAGGAAAGCTGGAAGGGGAAACCCGCACCGCCTTTGCCCGGGCAGGGTGTTCCCATATCCTGGTGGTATCGGGCCTTCACCTCACCCTCCTCTGCCAGGCGGTGGCGGGGACCTTCCGGCTGGGGCGGTTTTCCCGCTTCCGGGCCTGTCTGAGTATCCTCATCGCCCTGGTGATGATGGGGCTTGTGGGAATGACCCCCTCGGTCTGCCGCTCCGCCATCACCCTCATCTTTTTCAGCGCCGGGCATCTGGTGTTCCTGAAACCGGATTCTCTCACCCTTCTCTCCCTGGCCGGCATGGTCCTCTGTGTACAGAACCCCTATGCTGCCTTTGACATCGGGTTTCAGCTTTCCTTTGGCGCCACCTACTGCGTTCTCTTTGCGGCTTGGCTTCGTCCCCGGGTCCTCCAGTTCCCCGCCCTGAAAGAAAAATACAGAAAGAATCCCCTTCTCCGCAAAGGGGAAACACTGTTCTGCCAGATACTGGATGCACTCTTTACCGGCCTCATGGCCGGCCTGGGCACCCTGCCTCTTCTGCTTTTCCACCGGATGAGCGTCAGCGCCGCCAGTCCCTTCAGCAGCGTGTTGGCCACCCTCCTGGGCCCCTGGGTCCTGGGGCTGGGCATGGCCCTGGCCCTCCTCACCCTGATTCCCTGGACGGCCTTTCTGTGGCAGCCGCTGGGCTGGGCGGTGGGCGGATTCATCTCCCTGCTCTGTGAGGGAGTCCGTTTCCTCTCCACTCTGGGCATCGCCCGGCTCTCCCTGCCCCGGGAGTACGGGATCTTTGTCCTGGCAGTCCTTGCGGCCATGGCCCTGGTCATGGTAAAATGGGGATACCTGAAACACCTGCTCCTCTCCGGAGCCCTCCTTCTGGCAGCGGCCTGCCTGGTGGGGACCCTGGCGGGGCGGGACGTGGTGGAACTCCAGCTCACCGGAACCGCCGGTTACCCGGTGGTAGTCCTGACCCAGAACGGCCAGGCGGCGGTGGTGTTCCGGGGCGGCAACGCCAACCGCTCCGCCCTGACCCGGGCCCTGGAGGCCCGGGGAATCGACCAGCCCGCCCAGCTCATCGACCTGCGGCTGGACGCCCAGACTCAGCCCCCTGAGGCGGACCAGGTCATCCGGCCTCAGGAAAACACGACCCTCACCGGCACCCTTCTGGATGGGGTGGAATACTGCCTGGTGGCAGAGGAGGACGGGCTTCTCCTGGTGCTGGATATCCAGGGCAGCCGGGTGGCCGTCACCGCCGGGACCCTGGAGGAAAACCGGCAGGTGCCGGTGGACCTTTACCTGGCCGGGAGTAAACTGGCCATCCAGATACAGCCCGATGCCATCCTGGCGGTGGGAACAAAACTGAACTGGCTGACCCAGACGGAACTCCCCGTCTACACCGGCAGTTATCCCGGCGCAGCCGTCCGCCCCGGGGGAGGAATACAGATCAAGGGAGGGACCCTTTATGATATACAGTGATAAATCCTGGAAAGAAGCCCTGAAGTCCGGCTGCAGCCTCTTCTGCTTTTATTCCTCCCAGGAGGCCCAGCTGAACCGGATGGCCTCCAAAACCATTCAGGCCCTCCAGGGGGAGGACACGGAACTGACGGTGCTGGAAGGGCCCAACCCCGGGGTGGAGGAGGCGGTCATGGCTGCCGGGACCATCAGCTTTTTTGGGACCCGCCGGGTGGTGTCCATGCCCATGGTCAAGATCTCTGCCTACTCGGACAAGGATCTGGAGGCCTTCTGCGACCTCTTTGACAGTCTGGAAAATGCAGCCTTTGTCATCACCATCCCGGTGAATGAGGAATGGGGAAAGCTGCGGTTGGGGAAGCGGGAACAGAAATTCATTGCCGCCTGCGAGAAAGCGGGCTACTGCGCCCAGCTGGTCAAGCTCCAGGCAGGGCAGCTGGTCCAGTACCTGCAGGACCGGGCGGGGGAACAGGATACCCAGCTGGAAGCCCCGGTGGCCCGGATGATGATGGACCGGTGCGGGGAGGACCAGCTTCTGCTGGAAAACGAGGTGGATAAGCTGGCGGCCCTCTCCGGGTATACCGCCATCACCCGGGAAATGGTGGAGCGGCTGGGCACCCAAAGCCTGGACGCCGATACCTTTGATATGATCGGCCTTTTGGTGGCCGGGCGGCTCCCCGCCGCCATGGGAAAGCTGGACCTGCTCCTGAAAATGCAGCAGGAGCCCATCGCCATTCTGGGGGCCATGATCAGCAACTACCTGGACCTTTACCGCCTGGCCTGCGGAAACCGTGCCAAGGCCAGCGTCCAGCAGGTTCACAAGGATTTCCGGTACAAGGGCAGCGACTACCGGCTGCGGAAGGCGGATGCTTCTGCCCGGCAGTACAGCCGCAAACAGCTTCGCAGCTGCCTGGGAATTCTGGAGGAGACTGACCGGAAACTGAAATCCAGCCCCATGGACAGCCGGACCCTGCTGGAGACAGCCCTCTTCCGGCTGGCGGCGGCCCGGGAGGAGCGTTGAGATGGAGAAACCTAAAATCGCCCAGGCCATCCTGGTGGAGGGAAAGTACGACGGAGCCAAACTTTCCTCCCTGGTGGATGCCCTTATCCTCACCACCGGAGGATTTGATATTTACAAGGACAAAGAAAAACAGAAGCTATTGAAGGAGCTGGCCCGCCGCCAGGGCCTGGTCATCCTCACCGACAGCGACGCCGCCGGGTTCCGGATCCGGAACTATGTCACCAACCTGGTGGGGGCCCAGTACGTCTACCAGGCCTACGTCCCCTCCATTCCGGGAAAGGAATCCCGGAAGGCAGCCCCCGGGAAGGAAGGGCTGCTGGGAGTGGAGGGGGTAGAGGGAAAATGGATCCTCCAGGCCTTGGAGCCCCTGATGACCCAGGCTCCTGCCCCGGAGGGGCGGCCCATCACCTACGCCGATCTCTATGACTGGGGGATCAGCGGCAGGGCGGACAGCGCCCAGGCCCGGCGGGAATTCTGCCGCCGGCTGGCCCTGCCTCTCCGGCTCTCCAAAAAGGAACTGGTGGAGGTCCTCAACCGCCTCTATTCCTGGGAAGAGCTGGACCGCCTCCTGAACCGGTCATAATAAAAAAGGACGATCTTCCATCCCGGAAGACCGTCCTTTGTCTTTAATCCAATTCTTTCCGCCACTCTGCCTCCAGGGCGGGGGAAATGCCGTAGCTTTTATATTCCCGGTAAAATCCCTCATGACCCATAAAGGAAAACTTTCCGTCAAAGGCCCGGAAGATGGCCCGGGCCCGCTCCAGGGGGGAGGGGACCCAGGTGAATTCCACCGGCTTGTCCCGCCAGGCGGGCACCTCCCGGAGGGCAGGGGCTCCAAAGGGAAAACGGTCCTCCAGCCCGCCGGTCAGGGTGTTCCAGGCGGCCAGGTCCTCCCCACAGCAGGACAGCACCCAGACGCCGCCCTGTCCCTCTTCCGGGAAATATCCCTGGTCTATGAGGAGTCGGAACAGCTGGGGAAGGGTCCCCTCCGGGGGCAGGGAACAGGTGGTGGTCAAGGCACTGTCCGGGGCCTCCCCGGCAAGCCGCTGGCGGGATACCGTTACGTCCATTTTGTTACTCCTCCTTTGTCTCCTGGGCTTGTGGGCCTGCCCAGAAATCTTCCAGGCTGCGGGCAAATTCCTCAGGACTGTATACCGGGGTGCAATGGCTCCAGTGGGCCGGGAAAAGCCGGGCGTAATCCCGCTGGCCGAACCGCTGGTCCAAAAGCAGGACCACTCCCTTGTCCTCCGGGGTGCGGATCACCCGCCCGGCGGCCTGGAGTACCTTGTTCATGCCGGGAAAGCGGTAGGCGTAATCGAAGCCGTCCCCCCGGGTCTCCTGAAAATACTCCCGCAGCTTTTCCTGGACCGGGTTCACCTGGGGCAGCCCCACCGTCACGATGGCGGCCCCAATAAGGCGGCTGCCGGTCAGGTCCACCCCCTCTCCGAAAACGCCTCCCATCACCCCAAATCCCAGCAGAGAGGACTGGGGCTCCGGGAGGAACCGGGCCAGAAAGTCCGCCCGGGCATCGTCATCCATAGAGGATTCCTGGGCCAGGGTCTCGATCTGGGGATAGAGCTCCCCGAACCGCTCCAGCACCTGATTCAGGAAAGCATAGCTGGGGAAAAAGGCCAGATAGTTGCCGGTTTTTCCCTCCACCATGGCTCCCAGGTACCGGCAGATGGTGTCCAGGCTGGCGGCCCGGTCCTGGTACCGCACCGGAAGGTTGGCCGCATGATACAGGCCCAGATTCTCCCGGGGAAAAGGGCTGGGCAGGGCCACCGCTTTGGCCTGGGACAGCCCGGAGAGATCCTTATAGTAGGCGGGCGGGGTGAGGGTGGCGCTGAACAGCACCGAGGCCCGGCCCTTGGCAAACCGCTGGGCCAGGAATTGGCTGGGGTCCAGGCAGAGCAGCTCCGCCTTCACCTCCCGGCGGGAGAGGGTGATCTGGGTGGTATAGTGGTCGTCGTACCCTTCCAGCACCCGCAGGAAGGTCCGCACCTCAAAGTAGAGCTCCAGCAGCTGACTGTGGAGGGGGTGCCGGGGATGTTCGGTGAGCCAGTCCCGCAAGGGGGACACCAGCCGGTTGAGCAGCTTCCCTAATTCCTTGGGCGGCTGGGGAAGGAACAAAACATTCTTTCCCTCCTCCTGGCCCTGGCGCCGCCATTCCAGGAAAGCCTGGTTCACCTTTCCCAGGGCGGTGGTCAGCTTGCTTTTCCCGCCCAAGGCCTTTTTGGCCTGGAAGAACTGGTCCTTGGTCAGGGCGGCGGAATACATCTCCCGGGCCCGGGAGGGAAGGTTGTGGGCCTCGTCCACCAAAAAGAGGTAATCGCCCCCTGTCTCAAAGAACCGCTGGAGGGCAGCCGCCGGGTCGAAGAGATAATTGTAGTCACAGACGATCACATCGCACCAGAGGGAAAGGTCCAGCCCCAGCTCAAAGGGGCAGACATGATGCTTTTCCCCCAGCTCCAGCAGTTCCCGGGACCCGTAGCTGGTCCGGGAAAGCCCGTCCTCCAGAGCGGTCCTGATCCGGTCAAAGTACCCGTCGGCATAGGGGCAGGCCTGGGGGGTACACTCCCGCTCCTCCAGGGGACAGATCTTGTCCTTGGCGGTGAGGGAGATGGACCGAAGGGATATCTCCCCAAGCAGGGCCAGGGCGTCCATGGCGGCCTGGCGGGTGGTGGTCCTGGCGGTAAGATAGAAAATCCTCTCTCCCTGGCCTTGTCCCATAGACTTCAGGGCGGGGAAAAGGGTGCTGATGGTTTTCCCAATGCCGGTGGGCGCCTGGCAGAAGAGGGCCTGACCCTCCCGGCAGGTCAGGTAGACCTGCCCCGCCATGGCCCGCTGGCCGGGCCGGTACCGGGAAAAGGGAAAGGCCAGGGATTCCAGGGCGGCGGTCCGGTCCCGCTGCCAGGTCACCCGCCGCCGGGCCCAGGGAAGATACTCTTTCAAAAGCCCCTCCACAAAGGCTGCCAGTTCCCCGGCGGTGAAATGCTTGGTGAACCGGAAAATTTCCTCCTGGTCCACCTGAAAATAGGTCAGACGGACATCCATCTCCTCCAACTGGTTCTGGAGGCAGTAGATGGCGGCGTATACCTGACCCTGGGCCCAGTGGACGGTGGACTGTTCTCCGGTGATCTCCTCGGAGGGCAGGGTGGTGGTCTTGATCTCGTCAATGACCGTCCGGCCGGAAGGATCGGCAAAGATCCCATCCGCCCGGCCTTCAATGGTGAAGAGGAACTCTTCCACAGGATAACTCTGACGGAGAAATACCTCGCTGGCATATCCCTCCCCGGCCTCCCGCTGGAGGCGGCGATGGATCCTGGCCCCCTCCAGGGCTCGGTCAAAACCGGTGAACCGGCTGTCGATGCTCCCGGTGCGGAGAAGGAATTCCACCAGCTCCCGCACAGATAACCGCACTTCCTCCACGCTGCCCCTCCTTTCCCGGCGATTCATACCACCAGTATACTGCAATGGGAGAAAAATAAAAAGCGGTATCGGAAAAGATACCGCTTGGGTGGGCAGTGTTCAGCTCATGAGCCGGTGAATCAGGGCATCCCGGGCCTGGTCCACCAGGGAAAAGTCGATGGCCGAGCGATAGTAGGACTCCAGCCGGTCATGGCTTTCCAGGGCCTGGCGCTGGAGCTCGCTGGTCTGCTCCAGCAACTGGGCCGCCGCCTTTTTATTAAACCGGAGCCGGGCCCGGCTGGCGGCCAGCACCCCCTGCTCCATGAACCGCCGGGTACGGATGTTTTTTTGCCCCGGGAAATTCATGGGGTGCCAGCTGTTTCCGGTGAGGATGGCCAGGGAAAGCCCCGGGATGAACAGGTGTTCCAGCTTTTCCTCGGGCGCCAGGGGACACCAGCAGGTGATGACGTCCCATCCGGCCTCCAGGGCCCGGCGGCGGAGATGCTCCAGGATCACCCGGCTCACTGCTCCGTATTCATCCTGTAAAACCAGAATTTTATCCGCCAAGGCAGGAACAGTATCCCGGTAGACCAGGATGCCCTTAGGGGTCACGGCGGAGAGAAGCCGGATGCTCTCCTTCCCGGAGCCCTCTCCCTGGGCGGGGATCAGCCGCTTGCCCAGCCGCTGGGCGTAGTCCCGCACCCGGGAAAAGTCCACGGCCCCGGCAGCGGTGCGACGGCTGTCCAAAATCAGGCTGGCGGCGCTGGACAGGGTGCGGGAGGCCCGCTCCTGAAAATAGGCGCAGCTCCGGAAAAGGTCCAGGATCTCACACTGGTTTTCCCGCAGGGCCTCCACATCCATGGTGTGGTAGAGGCTCACCACCTCCTGGGCTGCTCCCGGAGCTCCCGGCTCCAGGGTGTGGGGGGCAGTGGCATCCACCACGGCGGCCCCGGTCTGCCACAGCACCACCCCGTCCAGGCTGTCCGGGTCGCTGCTGCAATGGATCCGCTCGGTGATCCGGCCGTGCTCCAGGTTGGCGGCAGCCACCTGTTTCATAAGGGTAGATTTGCCGCAGCCCGGCCCGCTTTTGATGAGATAGAGCCGCATCTCCGGGGGAGTATCCAGCTGGTCAAAATATCCATGGAACCCTCCGGGAGCCAAGGCGCCCAGAAAAAAGTCGAAGCCCTCTTTAGCGTTTTTCATAACAAAACCCCTCCCTTTCTGTTCCAGTCTATTCCGGAAAAGGGAAAATGGGCACAAAAAACTTCCCCTCTTTCCGGAAAAAGAGGGGAAGGGGATGTCTTATAGGATCCCTTGGTAGGCCTGGGGGCAGACCTGACGGATCTTGGTGCGAAGGGCCAGAAAATCTTCAAAGGCTTCCGGCTTTTTCCCGGGGGAGCGCAGGAGGGCTGCCGGGTGGTAGGTGGCAGTGAACCAGACCCCGCTTTTCTCCACAAACTGCCCGTGCTGCCGGGTCATGCTGAAATCCCGGCCAATGAGCTGCTGGGCGGCCACCCGCCCCAGACAGACCACGATCTTGGGCCGGATCAACCGGAACTGTTCCCGCAGCCAGTCCAGGCAGGCGGCAGATTCCTCAGGCAGGGGATCCCGGTTTTCCGGAGGCCGGCACTTTACAATGTTGGTGATGTAGACATTCCTGGTCCGGTCCAGGTCCATGGCGGCCAGATAATGGTCCAGCAGCTGGCCGCTTTTCCCCACAAAGGGCTGGCCCTCCTGATCCTCGTGGAAGCCTGGGCCCTCCCCCACAAACAGGATGGGAGCATTGCTGGGCCCTGTGCCGAACACCACATGGGTCCTGGTCCTGCAAAGCCCGCAACGGGTGCAGGACATACATTCCTTCTGGAGCTGGGAGTAGTCCATACCGTCCTCCTGTATAACAAAAATCAATAGCTGTATCAAAAAGTTCAATGGCTTTATGATACCACAAAATGGTGGATTTGTCTTGAAGTTTTGAAACATTGTGCTAAAATAAAACTAGAATTCGGCAGATCGTCACTACTTACTGCTGATGTCTTTGGAAAAAAGCTTAGGAGGAATCTTGTATGCTGTTGTTTGACAAGCTGATTGCGGATCTGAAAACTCGTGCCAAAAAGCCCACCATCGTATTTACCGAGGGCACCGATCCCCGGATCCTGGAGGCTACCAGCCGTCTGCGTATGGGCCATATCATCAATGTTATTCTCATCGGCGATCAGGATGAGATCGCCAAGATCGAGGCTGAAGGCCACTACCGTCTGAACGGGGTTAAGGTCATGGACCCCAACAATTACCCCGATATGGAGGCCATGGTGGCCCGGATGGTGGAGCTGCGGAAGGGCAAGATGACCGAGGATCAGTGCCGTGAGATGCTCAAGCAGGGCAACTACTTCGGCACCATGCTGGTGGAGATGGGAATTGCTGACTGCCTGCTGGGCGGCGCCACCTACTCCACTGCCGATACTGTCCGTCCTGCTCTCCAGCTCATCAAGACCAAGCCCGGCAACAAGATTGTAAGCTCCTGCTTCATTCTGGTCCACGAGTTCGTGGGCGGCGATGTCCGGCTGGCCATGGGCGACTGCGCCATCAACATCGAGCCTTCCGAGGACGACCTGGTGGAGATCGCCATTGAGACCGCCAAGACCGCCAAGATCTTCGGTATCGATCCCCAGATCGCCATGCTGAGCTACTCCACCAAGGGCTCCGGCAAGGGCCCCAGCGTGGACAAGGTCCGGAACGCTACCGAGAAGATCAAGGAGCGTATGCCCCTCCTGCCCGTGGAAGGGGAGCTGCAGTTCGACTCCGCCGTATCTCCCACCGTTGCCGCTACCAAGCACGTGGGCGGCGAGGTGGCCGGCCATGCCAACACCTTCATCTTCCCCGACATCAACTCCGGCAACATCGGCTACAAGATTGCCCAGCGTCTGGGCGGCTGCGCCGCTTACGGCCCCATTCTCCAGGGCCTGAATGCCCCCATCAACGACCTGAGCCGTGGCTGCAACGCCGACGAGGTCTACAAGATGGCTATCATCACCGCTGCCCTCAGCTAAGCAAGTATTTCACCTTTACAGCCCCCGGAAGCCTTTCCGGGGGCTTTTTCTGTGTATGGGAAAACCCGCCCGGACCGGGCCGGGGATACTTGCAATTTTCAGGGGAATAGTTTATAATAGCAGCAGCGGACAAGGCACTTTCGCAAGTGGATTGTTTGGGA
>CALXEN010000025.1 GCA_944387325.1 uncultured Clostridia bacterium
CGGATGGTTTCGGGCGGGGGCATTCTTTCGACGCCAAGCCGGTATGCCACTCGCCTCCTTAGTTAAATGGATATAACAAGCCCCTCCTAAGGGCTAGTTGAGGGTTCGATTCCCCCAGGGGGTGCCATGGAACAAGGGCAGGGATTCCCTTCATCAGAAAAAGCCCGGCTGCCGGCCGGGCTTTTTCCCTGCAAAAAGGCAGACCAGGGATCGATCCCTGGTCTGCCTTTGATCTTTGATACCGGCTCTTTGGGGAAGGATGTCATCCTTCTCCTCCGGAGCCGTTGATGATCAGAACTGCATCCCGCTCATACTGGCCACGGCCTTCAGGGACGTGCGTATGGCGTTCAGCTGAAGCTGTAAATATTCCTCATCCTCAAACAGCGCATAGTGGACACAGGCACGGACGAAAACATAGGTCATGCCCTGGATAAAGTCCGCCGGAAGGCCTAATTTTTCAGATAGCATTTGGGCGTATCTGTGGTAGCGAATATTCACGCCGTTGAAGAATACCTTGCCCTCCTCCCGGTACTTGGGGCTTGCGTAGACCTGATACATAAAGCGGTATTTTGCCCCGTGAAGCTTGGCCGTGAGGTAAGGCATCTCCCGGAGAAAGCGCTCGATATCCATAAAGCTGGTGGGAGCCTTGGCCATGAAATCATCTTCTACCTTTGCCATGCAGTGGGCGGTGGCTTCGATGACAATGTCGTCTTTCGTGCCAAAGTAATAGACCAAAGCTGCGTTTGTCACGCCGCAGGCTTCGGACAGCTTCTGCATACTGGTATTTTCCAGACCGTATTCACAGAAGGTGTCAAAGCAGATCTCCAGAAATTCCATTCCCCGTTCCGAGTTTCGATTTGCCTTCATATGCTATATCCTTCCAAAAGTGCTAACTGGGGGATCGGCATCCGTCCTCCCAAAAGAGGAAAATGATCTATGCCGGCATTGGTCAAACAACAGGTCCATCTTTATGGCCTCCGGCAGGATGAGAGCTTCCGGGCAGCGACCTCAGTTTTACTGGCACCGGATACTCTTAAGGGTAACATAAAATCAGGCGTTATGCAAGTGACAAGGCGACTGAGAGTCGGTGAGCGTGCGCCCCGGGCGTGTCCCGGAAAAAAAGCATTGCGGTTGAAAACAGAGAGAAGATAAGGTTATAATGATTTCAGAACGGCAGATCCCATTTTCGCTGTCCCAAAGGAGGTTGCCCTGTGAAAGAAAATCAGTTTTCCCGCACCGCTCTGCTGCTGGGAGAAAAAGAAATGGAAGTCCTGGCCCACAGTCGGGTGGCGGTGTTCGGCATAGGCGGGGTAGGAGGCTATGTGGTGGAAGCCCTGGCCCGCAGCGGGGTAGGGGCCTTGGACCTCATCGACAACGATACGGTCAGCCTCACCAACCTGAACCGGCAGATCATCGCCCTTCATTCCACCCTGGGAATGCCCAAGGTGGAGGTGGCAAAAGCCCGCTGCCTGGACATCAACCCGGAGATACAGGTCCGCACCTGGCAGTGCTTCTACCTGCCCGACACGGCGGAACAGTTTGATTTCACCCGGTATGACTATGTGGTGGATGCCATCGACACGGTGGAGGGCAAGGTCCAGCTGGCAGTTCAGGCTACCCGGACCGGCACCCCCATCATCAGCTGTATGGGAGCAGGGAACAAGCTGGACCCCACCCGGTTTCAGGTGGCCGACCTGTCCAAGACCACCGTTTGCCCCCTGGCCCGGGCCATGCGGACCCAGCTGCGGAAACAGGGAATTTACCATCTCAAGGTGGTCTACTCCACCGAGGAACCGGTGGTCCACAAGGCCGCCACGGAAGAGGACCCCGGCCAGCGGCGAAGCCTCCCCGGCAGCACCGCCTTTGTCCCCAGCGTGGCAGGACTTATCCTGGCAGGAGAGGTTATCAAAGATTTGGCAGCCGGGAAGGAAACTCCATGACCAAAAGGAAAAAGATTCTTCTGGCCCTGGGAATACTGGCCTTTTTCCTGGGATGGATGGCTTGGGGAAACCTTGACCTGGAAACCACTCAATACGACCTGTATCTCTCCGGGCTGCCCCGGTCCTTTGAGGGACTTCGGGTCCTTCAGATTTCGGACCTGCACAATGCCGTTTACGGGAAGAAAAATGTCCGGCTCCTGGCCGCCATTCGCCAGGCGGACCCGGATCTCATTGTCTTTACCGGGGATATAGTGGATTCCCGGAATACCCGCATAGACCTGGCCCTGAATCTGGTAGAGCAGGCGGCGGCTGTGGCGCCCTGCTATTATGTGCCCGGCAACCATGAAGGCCGCCTGGATGAAGCGGAATATGCCGTCCTGGAGAAAGGGCTGATCCAACGGGGTGTGATTTCCCTTCATAATGAGGGCCTGCCCTTCACCTGCGGAGGGGAATCTATCTGGGTCATGGGGGTGGAGGATCCCCGGTTTGGAGAGAGGGAAGAGGGGGAGACCGAGACAGCAACTCTCCGCCGACGAATGGATCGGGCCTTGGAAGGCGGAGAGGAACTGTTCACCCTGCTTCTTTCCCATCGGCCGGAACAGTTTCCCCTGTACCAGGAGAGAAAGGTACACCTGGTCTTTTCCGGCCATGCCCATGGAGGGCAGTTCCGCCTCCCTTTGGTGGGCGGGTTAGCGGCCCCGGATCAGGGACTCTTCCCCGAGTATGACGGAGGAGTATACAAGGAGGAAACCACCGCCATGGTGGTCAGCCGGGGAGTGGGAAACAGCATTATTCCCCTTCGATTCAATAATCGGCCCCAGCTGGTGCTGGCGGTCCTTCATGTCCAGTCATAAACAGCGCCGCCCCGGCAGAGGAATTCTCTGCCGGGGCGGCGCTGTTTTATAGGGATTATGCGGGAAGAAAAAAGGGGAGGGCCAGAAGTACCAGGCCCACCAG
>CALXEN010000026.1 GCA_944387325.1 uncultured Clostridia bacterium
GGCTACTGGAACCTGTTCAGCTTCAACCCCGCTCTCAAGGCCGAGGGCAAGAACCCCTTCACCCTCACCTCCAAGGAGGGCGATTACAGCCAGTATCAGGACTTCATGGCCAACGAGACCCGTTACAGCCGCCTGAGCCGTGCATTCCCCGAGCGTGCTGCTAAGCTGTTCGCCGACAACGAGAATGCTGCTAAGGCCCGTTACGAGCACCTCAGCCGTCTGGTCGAGCTGTACAAGTAATGCAATAAGGAGGAAGGCCGAAAGGCCATCCCACCTGAACCAGAGAGGCCCCCGCAGCAGCGGGGGCCTCTTCCGTTTTATGGGACTTTTCCAATACAAGCCGGTCATAAAGGGGTGCGGGGATCCGGGGCGGCGGGGTTCTCCTCCACCCGGATCACCCCCACCGGACACTGTGCGGCGGCGTCCTCCACCTCCTGCCGGTCCCGGCAGGAGGGCTGCTGGACCACCTGGGCGGTCTCCAGGGGACCAAACTGAAATACCTGGGGGCAGAGGCTGATGCAGAGGCCGCACCCCACACAGCCCGGGACAATGGATACCTTCATGGACATAAAAAAGCCATCCTTTCCTTGAATTCAAGGTTAGGATGGCTTTTTTTCCGGGATTTATTCTCCCGTCATCTTACCTGATGGAGGGTATACTGTCGGGTGCCCACCCCGATCTTCTCGGCGTGCTCCAGGCATTCCTTCCAGGTGGCGGCAGGGGTGGTGTCCACAAAGGGATCCCCGCAGCAGTTCAGGCCGCTGCGGCGGTTTTCGCCCAGGACGCTGTTCTCCAGGGGGGTGGCGGCCAGGCAGGCGTCGGCGCAGGCCTGGTCCAGGGCCACCGGGTCAAAGCTGGCGAACATTCCGATATCCGGCAGGATGGGAGCGTCGTTCTCGGGATGGCAGTCGCAGTAGGGGCTGATATCCTGGACCAGACTGATGTGGAAGCAGGGCCGCCCGTGGACCACCGCCTGGGCGTACTCCGCCATCTTCCGGCAGAGATCGGCGTTGGCGCTGTCATTTACGTTGTAGATGGCGTCAAAGTTGCACCGGCCAATGCACCGGCCGCAGCCCTTGCAGAGCTCCTGGTCGATGACCGCCTTCCCGGTGTCAAACTTGATGGCGTCGGAACCGCACTCCTTGGCGCACTGGCGGCAGCCCCGGCAGAGCCCTTCCTGGACCACCGGCTTGCCGCTCTTGTGCTGGTCCATCTTCCCGGCCCGGCTGCCGCAGCCCATCCCGATATTCTTGAGGGCGCCTCCGAAGCCGGTGCTCTCGTGACCCTTGAAGTGGTTGAGGCTGATGAAAACGTCTGCGTCCATAATGGCGGCTCCAATGTGGGCCTCCTGAATGTACTCCCCGTTGACCACCGGCACATCCCGCTCCTCGGTGCCCCGGAGGCCGTCCGCAATGATGACCTGGCAGCCGGTGGAGAAGGGGGTGAACCCGTTCTCGTAGGCGGATTCAATGTGCTCCAGGGCGTGCTTCCGCCGCCCGGGATAAAGGGTGTTGCAGTCGGTGAGGAAGGGCAGACCACCCTGGGCCTTCACCTGGTCCGCCACCGCCTTGGCCCAGTTGGGCCGGAGATAGCTCATATTCCCCGGCTCCCCGAAATGGATCTTGATGGCTACAAACTTCTTCTCCATATCAATGGACTGGATCCCTGCCGCCTGGATGAGGCGGGTGAGTTTGGCAGTAAGATTGTCCCCGGGACGCACCCGGAAATCGGTGTAATAGACCTTGCTGGGTTCCATAAACGGTCACTCCTTTTTTCTGATTCTGAAAGAAAATGGTTCAGGATGAAACCATCCTTTACAAAATGTTCATAGTTGGAACATAAATTCTTCTTATCTCTGGGGTAGACTATAAGTGCAGTCGAGGAGAAGCCGCAGCTCCCCGGCCGCAGAGAACATGATTCCTCCTCAGGTCTAAAGACCCAAGGCGCCCCATCGTCCGCAACGGTGGGGCGATTCCTTTTTTAAAGGGTCACAGGTAGCTGCCCTTCACGTGGCGGTGGGAGAAGGAGACCTTCCCCTTGTCGCAGAGGATCACCCCGTAGCTGGCCCCAAATCCCAGACTTCCGGGATTGAAAAGGGTGGGGAGATCATGGAACTCCTCGTTCATGACCAGGGGGGTGTGGGTGTGGCCAAAGAGCCCAACGTCCGCCCCCCGGGACTGGACTACGCTGGTGAAATAATCCAAATCGTATTTTACACGGTAAGAATGACCGTGAGTATAGAAGAACAGTACCCCGTCAAAGGCTGCCAGCCCTTCCAGGGGGGATTCTCCCAGATAGTCGCAGTTCCCCCGCACTGAGTATACCTTCCGCTGGGGGACCAGATCCTTGATCTGGTTCATGTCCCGCTCTCCGTCTCCCAGAAAGATGAGATAGTCCAGATCCGGCTCCTGCTCCAGCATCCGCTTCAGCCGGCCGATGGCACCGTGAATGTCGCTGACGATCACCAGCTTGGTCATAGACAGACCTCCTGTCAGTTTATTATTCCTGAATCAATTCCTTGTATATCTGTCCTTTGGAGAAGGGGGATCCGGAGGCAGCGGCCTTGGCGGCGGCGCTGGCGCTCTGTCCCCGGTCCATCAGTTCCCGGGCCAGGGCGACCGCCAGGTCCAGGGTCATCTCCTCCCCGGCAACGGCGGGTGCAGCCCCTGCCACCACCAGGACGAACTCTCCCCGGGGCGGGGTCTCCCGGTATTCCTCCAGGGCCTGTCCCAGGGTGGTTTTCCGGATCTCCTCATGGAGCTTGGTAAGCTCCCGGCAGAGGGTCACGCTCCGGTCCGGGCCCAGGGTCTGGACCAGGTCCTCCAGGGTATTTACCAGTTTATGGGGGGCCTCATAGAGGAGGATGGTCCGCTCTTCCCGGGCCAGGACGTCCAGCCTCTGGCGGCGGGGCTTTTTCTGTACCGGCAGAAATCCCTCAAACACCCAGCGGGCGGTATCCTGGCCGCTGACGGCCAGGGCAGAGACGGAGGCGGAGGGCCCCGGAATGGGACAGACCGGGATATTCCGGGCCAGGGCGTCCTTCACCAGCAGCTCCCCCGGGTCGCTGATGGCGGGCATCCCCGCATCGCTGCAAAGGGCGCAGTTCTCCCCGGCCTCCAGCCGGGCCAGGATCTGATCCCCCTTGGAGAAGTTGTGCTGATAATAGCTGAGCATGGGTTTTTTCAGCCCCAGATGGTTCAGCAGCCGCAGGGTCACCCGGGTGTCCTCGGCGGCAATAAAGTCCACCATCCCCAGGGTGGTGGCGGCCCGGGGGGAGAGATCCTCCAGGTTGCCGATGGGGGTGGCCACAATATACAGGGTACCGGCCATGGACGCCTCCTTTTTGCAGAGAAAAGAGGGGGCGTAACAGGCGCTGCCGCCCCCCGGTTGCCAGATGTTTTACACTGTCTTACTATTATACAGGATTTTCCGCCTTTTTACCATACAAAGCGGCCCCTGTTTTTAAAATTTGTTCCGGCTCCCAGATGAGGCCGGGCCGGCGGTTCTTTTGGGCCTCCACCAGCACCAACCAGGGGGTGTTCTTTCCCTGGTTTCGCACCGTCTGAAGCCGCTTGGGCTCCAGCCGGTGGGCGGAAAGGACCGCCAGCAGCCGAGCTGCCTGGTCCGGCTTGTGGCAGACCGTCAGCTTTCCCCCGTCCCGGAGATGGCGGTAGGCAAAGGCGGCCATCTCCTCCAGGGAAAACTCCCCCTCGTGGCGGGCTCTGGCCCGGTCCGTGCAGGGGGAGGCAGGCCCCCCGGTAAAGTAAGGAGGATTGCAGGCGATCAGGTCCACCAGCCCGGCGCAGGGCAGGGTCAGGGTCCGGGCATCCCCCTCTGCCGGAGCGGGGGAGGCGGGCCCGGTGTAGGCGGCGTAGCCTTGGGCCATGAGCCCGGCGGCCTGGGGGGCCAGCTCCACCCCATACAGGGTAAAGGCAAGCCCGGAATCCAGCCACTCCAGCCCCACGATGCCGCACCCGGCGCAGAGGTCAACGGCGGTCTGCCCGGCCTTGGGCCGGCAGAACCGGGCCAGAAGAAGGGCATCGCTCCCGAAGGTATGGGCGGGGGAGGTGAACACCCGGGTGCCCTGATCCAGAATTTCCACGGCCATGGTACTGCCTCCTGTCTACCCCCGCCGGAGGCGGGGGATGATAAAAGAAAAAGGCGGACGCAAAAGCATCCGCCTTCCTTACCAAAGCAAATTACTCTGCTTCGATGGCGCCGGTGGGGCAAACGCCAGCGCAGGTGCCGCAGGACACGCAAGCATTGGCGTCGATCTCGTACTGGGTATCGCCCTGAGCGATAGCGCCAACGGGGCACTCCCCGGCGCAGGTGCCGCAGGATACGCAAGCGTCAGTGATCTTGTAAGCCATGGTGATCCTCCTTTTTCTTCTCCGTGCCGTGAGATTTTATCTGTTCAACCCCACCAAACTGCACGGAAAATGGCAGGGCGTGGAGGAGTCAAAGACCCCTCCTATGAGATTCAGTATAACAATCTGATGGGGATTTTTCAAGAGAAAATCCCAAAAAAATTGAGGTAAGCCGGGAGGAATCTGCCGGGGTTCAGTCGTCGGAATCCCCGGCGTCGGTGGCGTCGGGCTGCTTGGGGGCACGTTTGCCGCCCCGAAGATACTTGCACTCGGCGATCTTGTAATAATGGGGGGCCATGCTCTGGGTCCCCACCCGCACCCGGAGGGTGCCGCCGATGGGGTTGGTCTCCACCACCTGGCCCTCCCCGTCGGGGGTCATGACGATGCTCCCCACCATGGGAGTAATGCTGTTGAGATATTCGTAGGCCTTCTCCTCGTAGCTCAGACAGCACATGAGCCGCCCGCAGGCCCCGCTGATCTTGGTGGGGTTGAGGCTGAGGCCCTGTTCCTTGGCCATCTTGATGGAGACAGGCTGGAAGTCCTTCAGAAACCGGCTGCAGCAGAAGGGCTGGCCGCAGATCCCCAGTCCCCCCAGCATTTTGCTCTCGTCCCGTACCCCGATCTGCCGAAGCTCGATCCGGGTGCGGAAGGTGGCGGCCAGGTCTTTCACCAGGTCCCGGAAATCCACCCGGCCGTCGCTGGTGAAATAGAAGAGGATCTTGCTCCGGTCCAGGGTGTATTCCGCTTCCACCAGCTTCATGTCCAGGTTATGCTTGGCGATCCGCTGGTTGCAGATGTCGAAGGCACGCTTCTCGTCCGCCCGGTTCCGCTCCATCTGGCGGATGTCCATGTCGTCCGCCATCCGGACCACCGGTTTCAGCTGCTTTTGCAGCTGGCTGTCGGGGATCTCCCGGGGGCCGCTGACCACCTGGCCGCACTCGGTGCCCCGGGCAGTCTCCACCACCACGTGGTCTCCCTTTTTCAGGTCCAGGGCGCCGGGGGCAAAATAATAGGATTTCCCGCCGGGCTTGCACCGCACTGATACAACTTTGCTCATATTGCTCCTTACTCTTTGAAGCCCGGCTTAGAAGAGCCGGGCGATGAAATGGGTCAGGGCCAGACGGGTGTTCCCGTTGCCCTGGAGATAGCTTCTGGTCTGGCCCGCCAGATCGGCCAGAGCCAGACACTGGGCGGGCTTCAGGGGGGAGAGCTCTGGCTGGTAAAGGGTGGCCAGAGCCAGGGCGGCCAGGTCGTCCAGCAGCAGAAGCTGGGCGGCCTTGTCCTTTTCCAGGGGAGCCGCCAGCACCTGGGCGGCGTACTCCTCCCGGGCGGCTATCAGGTCCGCCAGCTGCCGGGCCAGGGCCAGGGATTCCTTCCGGGGGCTCTCCAGCCGTGCCAGACAGCTCCCCAGCTTTCCCCCGCAGAGGACGGCCAGCTCCCGGGCGGTCCGGGGTTCCACTCCCTTCCCGGTCAGGGCCTGGACACATTCCTCCCGGGAGATGGGGGAGAGGTCGTATACTCCGCACCGGCTGAGGATGGTGGGAAGCACCCCTGCCTGGCTGTCCGCCGTCAGGATGAAGAGGACCCCCGCCGGGGGCTCCTCCAGGCTTTTCAAAAGGGCGTTGGCGCTGGAAGGGTTGAGCCGCTGGGCCTGATACAGGATGACCACCCGGCCTCCTGCCGAGAGGGCGGTGTCCTGGATCCGACGGCGGATCTCCCGGATCCGCTCGATCCGGATCTGGCCGCTGGCCCCCTCCCCGGATACCTCCAGGCACTCGGGGCTCTGGCCTTCCATGACCTGGTGAGCGCCCTGTCCCCCCTGGGGGTAGAGGTAATCGGCGGCCAGGCAGCGGGCGGCAAAGCCGGCACCGCAGCCTTCCTCCCCCACCAAAAGAATACTCCCCGCCAGCCGTCCCCCTTTCAGGGCGGCGGTCAGGTCAGCCTTGGTCTGGGCGTTTCCCAGCAGCTGGTCCAGCATCACAGCTTTTCAAACCGCTCCACGTTGGTCACAAAGACGGTGGCTCCGCCTACGGTGACGGTCATGGGCAGGCTGGTCTCCCCGCTGCCAAAGAGGGCGGTGCTGGGCACCACCTCGGTGTGCTGGCTGCAATATTTTCGGAGAAGCTCAATGCACTCCTCCACCCGGTCGTCCTCTACACCCATGAGAAGGGCGACGTTGCCGGTCATCAAAAAGCCGCCGGTGGTGGAGAGCCGGGTCACGCTGAACTTGGCCTTGATCAGCTGGCTGCATACCTGCCGGGAATCCTCTTTATTTACAATGGCGGTGATCATTTTCATGGTACTTTACCCCCTTTCGCCGTTTCAGGGACGGCGGAAAACACTCTATAATAAATTATTGTAACACAGACAGGAGGATTTTTCCAGCCCGGCGGTTACTTCCACTGGTTTTTCCACTGCTTGCGGCGGCGGTAGTTGACCCAGTTGTCCACGCACCAGTGCCACAGCTCCCGGCCGAAGAAGATGAGGAAGCCGGCCAGCCCCAGCACCAGGCTCAGCCGCAGGTAGGAATGCCCGGTAATGAACTGATAGGCCCACCAGATCCCGGCGGCCCAGCCCATCCATTTGGCCTTCACCGGCAGCAGGAAGAAGATAAGGAACTGGCTGTCCGGGTAGAGCCAGGCATAGGCGAAGAAGATGCTCAGGAAAAGGCCGGTGGAGGAGCCGATCCCCATCACCAGACAGGAGAGGATACTCCCCAGCATCCCCAGCAGGAAAAAGACGTTGAACCGGAACCCGCCCCAGGTCTGCTCCAGAGAGGTGCCGATATACCAGAGAAAGTAGAGCTCGATCACCAGATAAAGGAGACTGGAGATGGGGGGCAGGAAGAGGAAACTCACCAGCCGCCAAAGCTGGAAATGAGCCAGCCCGTCCCGGGTAAGCATCATGGCGTAATAGAGATTCTGGTTGATGAGCATGACGATGATCCAGACCAGGGCCTGCCCCACCACAATAATGTTCATGAGCCGGGGAATATACAGGTGTCCGAACTTCCGTTCCAGTCGATCCAGCCAGTTCATAGAATCCATCCTCCTGAAAAATAAGGTTTTGTAAAAATGTTGCCAAGGAGCCCCAAGGCCCCAGCCCTCCGGAGAGTAAGGCTATTGTACCATTCCGGCGGGATAAATTCAACATTTAGTTGATTATTCCGGCCCTCCCCGGGAAAACGGTGGAAAACCCCGGGACGATACCAGGGGGGTTCTCCACATTTTCCACCGACTTTTCCACATTGTCCCTCCGGCGGAGGAAAAAACCGGGAGTATACAAAAGGTAATTCCGGCTCCGCCTTTTTTTGGCAGGAGGAGACGTTTTGGGAAAGAGAATAGAAAAATGGTGCGGATTTTAAAAAAGAGAGGGGAAAAACCAAATCCCCCGTTCCGGGTGGGATAAGGGGGACTCTCCCTCCCCGCACCCTTTGATCTCCAGAATACCAGGGGTTTGTGAACAAATCTACCCCGGAGCAGGATTGTCTTTTTCCTTTCCTGTGCCAGAGTCGGTATAAAGTCAGCGCCGGCAAAGCCGGGAAAGGGAATGGCCCATGAAGAAGGAAAAAACGGCCCTGCTCTGGAACCTGGCTTCCCCCCGGAGCTTCACTGAAAAAGAACAAGCAGCGGACGTATCGTCAGGATGCGTCCGCTGCTTGTTATACACAAATAAAGGTCACGCCGCCAGCTGGAAGATCCAGGAGGCCAGGGTGAAGTAGATGATAAGGGCCCCCGCATCCACAATGGTGGTGATGAAGGGGGTAGCCATGATGGCGGGGTCGGCCCCCAGCCGCTTGGCCAGGAGGGGAAGCATCCCGCCCACGAACTTGGCCAGCAGGATGGCAAAAAAGAGGCTGACGCTGACCACCACCACATAGTTGAAGATGTCGTTGGGGTAGGTGGAGCGGTACATGATGAAGATCCGCAGTCCATTCACCAGTCCCAGCACGCTCCCCACAATGAGGGCGACCCCCATCTCCTTCCGCAGGACCTTCAAAAAGTCCCCGGTGGAGACCTCTCCCAGGGCCAGGCCCCGGACCATGAGGGTGCTGCTCTGGTTGCCGCAGTTGCCGCCGGTGTCCATGAGCATGGGCATAAAGCTCACCAGCAGGGGCAGGGCGGTAAAGGCAGCCTCGTAGTGCTGGGTCACCAGGCCGGTGAAGGTGGCGGAGAGCATGAGGATCAGAAGCCAGGGGATCCGCTGCTTGGCGTGGACCCAGATGCTGGTGTTGAAGTAGGTGCCCGCATCCTCGTCAGGGAGAATGGCGGCCATCTTCTGCATATCCTCGGTGGACTCTTCCGTCAGAACGTCCACGGCGTCGTCCATGGTAACGATGCCCACCATCATCCCTTCGTTGTCCACGATGGGCATGGTCATAAAGTCATACCGCTGCATCTCCCGGGCCACGTACTCCTGGTCGTCGGTGACCTTGCAGGAGATGACGTTGTCGTCCATAATGTCGGCGATCTTGTCGTCAGGGTTGGCCAGGAGGAGGGTCTTGGCGGTGACGATCCCCACCAGTCGGCTCCGCAGGACCACAAAGCAGGTGTAGACCGTCTCGGCCCGGTTCCCCACCTGGCGGATGGTGTTCAGGGCCTCGGTGACGGTCTGGGTGGTACGCAGCCGCACATACTCGGTGGTCATGACGCTGCCGGCGCTGTCCTCCGGGTAGTGGAGCAGCCGGTTCAGATCCTCCCGGGTCTTGGGGTCGGACTGGGCCAGCACCCGCTTCACCACGCTGGCAGGCATATCCTCCAGCAGGTCGGCGGCATCGTCCAGGCTCATCCGTTCCAGGGCCCGCATGAGTTCGGCGTCGGTAAAGCCTTCCACCATATCCATCCGGATGTCCGGGTCCATGTAAGCAAAGGCCTCGGTGGCAACGTCCTTTTTCAAAAGACGAAAGGCCACCAGCCGGTTGTTTTTGTCCATCTGGTCCAGGATCCGGGCCAGGTCGGCAGGCTGGAGCTCTTCGGTGGCTTCCCGGTATTCCTCGTACTTTTTCCGGAAAATCATGTCCAGCAGGTTCTGTTTATCCATTGGTCAGTTCCTCCTTTCATGGTGTAAAAGGAGGCGATCTGCCCATCCCCGGGGGGACAGCAGCCCAAAGTTGCCCTTATGGCCGGGTGGGGTGAGCTGCCCTGGGATCAGGCCCATCGCCCCTTCGTCGAGGGTTATCCATAGTTTGCAGTTCACCTCACAGTTCCTTTGGTATAGGGAAAATTTTACAGGGCGGGAATAGAAAAAATCCCCCGCTCCCAACCCACATTATAGGTTGAAAGGCGGGGGATTGTCAAGGCAAATCAGGGTCAAATTCAGGTAATGGGATGGCCCAGGGCGGCCATGACCACCCCGGTGACCAGCACTGCCACGCCCAGGACGATCCGGTACCAGCCGAACACCTTGAAGCTGTGGCTCCGCACATAGTTCATGAGGAACCGGATGCAGACCAGGCTGACCAGGAAGGCCACCAGAGAGCCGGTGAAGAGGACTACCACCTCCACCCCGGTGAGGGTGTTGCCCTGGATGGCGAACTTGACGATCTTGAGGAGGGAAGCCCCAAACATGACCGGGATGGCCATGAAGAAGCTGAACTGGGCGGCCAGGGGACGGCTGATCCCGATGAGGATCCCCCCCAGGATGGTGGCGCCGCTCCGGCTGGTGCCGGGCACCATGGCCAGCACCTGGAAGCAGCCCATGAGGAGAGCGTCCCGGTAAGTGAACCGGCTCAGCTTGGTCAGCCGCACCGGGCGGGGTTTCCGCTCGATCCAGAGGAACCCGATACCATATACAATGAGCATGACCGAGACCGTAAGGTAGTTGTACAGGTGTTCATCCATCCAGTCGTCCAGCAGCAGCCCCAGCACCATGGCAGGGAGGGTGGCCGCCAGGATCTTGAACCAGAGATGCATCACCGGCCACCGCACATGGTCGGCCAGCCAATGGGCGGCGGGGTCCCCGATGGTCTCTCCCTGGACGGGCTCCACCGTCTGGGTCAGCTTGAAGGGCCACAGCTTCCCCCAATAAAGCACCACCACCGCCAGGATGGCTCCCAGCTGGATCACCACCCGGAACATCTCCATAAAGGCATCGGAGAGCTGGAACTTGAGAACCAGCTCGGCCAGGATCATATGGCCGGTGCTGCTGATGGGCAGCCATTCGGTGATCCCTTCAATGATGCCGTAGACCACGGCTTTCAGGATCTCGTACAAGGGCATGGGCGATTTCCTCCTTCCGGCGGCCCGGAGCCGCACCTGACAGATAATGACATAATACCACGAATGTGCTTGCGGTGCAAACCCTTTGCCCGGATTTTTTCCGGCAGGAGCAGGAAAAAATCCGGGGATTTTTCTCTATCCCATTCTTATTTCCGGGGATTCATGTTATACTAATCAGGATAAACTCTTTTCATTCGGAAGGGGGGAAAACCAGCCATGGAAGTGTCACCCATTCCCGGCGGCGTGGTGGTCTTCGGCTGCTATCTGGGGGCGGTGGGCCTGGTGCCCGCCCTGGCCCTGTTTGCCCTGGTCCCTCTGGCAGGGCTTCTGTTTTGGCTGGCCTGGCTGGGGATCACCTTCCTGGCGGCCCGGTTTGGAATGGCCACCATCCGGATCCATATCAGCCCCCGGCAGCTGGTGGCCCGGGGCGGGACCATCTTCCCCTGGGAGGTCCGTCTGCCCCTGGATGCCGGGGTCCGGCTCTACCGGATCAGCACCCCCCTCATGCGGCTGCTGGGCTGCTGCCTGGTCCGGGTCACCACCCCCAGCGGCGGGGTGTGGCTGCCGGCCATCACCCAGATGGATGCCCGGGCCATTGCCCGGTTTCTGGGCGGGGAGGGATCTGTATGAAGCGGAAACGGTTTCCTGTTCTCTACGCTCTCCAGCAGTTCCGGAAACGGTGGATCCTCCTGCTCCTGCCCCTCATCAATGCCCTGGTACGGTTTGATCTGCCCGGACTGATCACCTCCCTCATTGCAGAGGCAGCGGTGATCCTGGTGCTGGCAGGGGGAAGCGTGCTGGTCTGGCAGAATGCCTGGTGGCAGCTGGAGGAGAACGCCCTGACGGTGGCCACCGGCATCTGGTGGCACCAGGAGGTGACCCTCCGCCCGGAGGACCTGGCCTGTGTGGAGGTCTACCGCAGCCCCCTCCAGCGGCTTCTGGGGGCTGCCCGGGTCAACCTCTACTATGCTCACCAGAAAGGGAGCGTTATGCTTTACCTGCCCTGGGGGGACGCCCAGCCCCTGGCGGACGCCCTCATGGCGCCCCCTGCCCCCGACAGCCGGATCTACCGGCCTAAAGGACTGGACCGGGTGGGGCTGGCTGCCGTCAGCAGCAACCTGTTTGCAGGGATCTGGCTGGTCATCCTCACCCGTCAGCAGACCGCTCAGGTGCTGGATGAACTGGCCTTCGTGGACCGTCAGCAGCTGGAACAGGCGGCCCTTTCCCAGCTGGAACTGGTGGAGGAATATGCTGCCCTCTTTCTCCCCGCCGGCCTGGCCTGGCTCCTCACCGGCGTCATGCTTTTTTGGATCTGGGCCCTGGCGGCCAGCGCCCTGCATACCGCCCGGTTCTCGGTGGCGGGGGACGGGCAGCGGATCCGCACCCGGTCCGGGGTGCTCACCCTGGTGACCCGGACGGTGGACCTGTCCTGCGTCACGGCGGTGGATCTGTCCCAGAGCCCCGCAGCCCGGATCACCCGGTGCTATCCCGTTTACCTGCGGGCGGGGAGCTTTGCAGGGAAGGACGTCCCCATCTGTATCTACCGGGTAGGGCGGGAGCATTACCTCAACGCCCTTATCCCTGACTGCCCTCTCTGGACCAAGATGGGGGTCGCACCCCTGAAGGACCGGAGCATCCCCGCCTTCCTGGCCCGGCCGGGCTTCTGCGGGGGGCTCTGTCTGGTCCTCTATCTGGTCAGCCGGTGGGCTCTGCCTCAGGTCAGCTGGGCGCTGGGGCTGCTGGGGCTGGTCTGCGCCCTTTGGGGCTTTTTCCAGCTGGAGGGATTTTTTCGGGAGGGGATCAACTTCCTGGCCCGGGACCGGATCCTGGTGCGGTATGTAAAGGGATTTACCCATCACCGGGTCATGGTGGTCACCCCCCAGGCGGGGTACCTGCTCTACCAGACCCCCTATAACCTGCCCTACGGCAGATGCAATCTCCGGATCTGTCTCCCTGCCGGCCAGCGGCTGCGGGTGCGGAGCATCCATCGGGAGGCCGTGGCCAGGGGCTTTCAATCAGAAAGGCAGTGAAAGGCTATATGTATCAATATGTGATCTTTGATCTGGACGGTACCCTTCTCAATACCATCGACGATCTGGGGGACGCCGCCAACTGGGTGTGTGAGCAGAACGGATGGCCCACCCACACCATTCAGGAATACAAGACCTTCGTGGGGAACGGCATCCCCAAGCTGGTGGAGCGGTTCACCCCGCCCGACTGCCGGGACCTCCACACCCTGGAAACTGCCCTGGCCCAATTCCAGCGGCGGTACGATGCCCACAAGGAGGATAAGACTGCCCCCTATCCGGGGATCCAGGCCCTGTTGGAGGCCCTGGCCGAGGACGAGGTGACGGTGGGGGTCCTCTCCAACAAGGACCATGACCTGGCCCGCCAGGTGATCCGGTATTACTTTGGAGGCCGGATCCCCTTTGTCCAGGGCCGGAAGGCGGGAACCCCTCCCAAGCCGGACCCCACGGGATTGTTCCAGCTCATGGAGGAGATGGAGGCCGACCCGGCCACTACCCTCTTTGTAGGGGACAGCGATGTGGACATCGCCACCGGCCATAACGGGTATCTCCCGGCGGCGGGGGTCCTCTGGGGATTCCGCACCTTCGAGGAGCTGAACCGGGCCGGGGCCGAGTACATAGTGGACACTCCCCAGGCCCTGGCCGAGATCATCTTCGGCCGCCCGGCCCTGAGATAACAGAAAACCAAAAGAAAAAGGGACGAGGAATCGTCCCTTTTTCTTTTGCTCACAGATCGTCGGCATCCTGCTGGGGGATTTCCCCCGGCTGGCCGGGCACCCCGGTCCAGCTGCCGTTGGGATCGTAGGCGGAGGCCATCATATCCGCTCCCGCCTGAAGGGGAAGGCCGTCTCCCCCGGTCAGGGGCTTCTCCCGGCCCTGGGGCCTGAAGCCCCGGCCCGGGTTGAGATGGGCCAGCTTGGTGCGGGCCTGGCGGTCCTCCTCCAGAAATTTCTGATAGAGATGAATGTCCATGGTGATTGTCCTCCCTTCCAATGGGTCATACTGGAGCTAGTATGTGGGAGGGAGGGCAGATTATGCTGCGCTGGACCGGAAACTTTTTACTTTCCTTTTTCATCACCCTGCTGGTGCTGCTGCCCCTGGCCTGGTTTTTCGTCCTGTGGGGCCGGTGGCAGAACCCGCCCCAGCCGGTGTGGGAGGAGGATACCCAAGTGGCCATCCCCCAGGGCACCCAGGAGACCCGGCGGCTCCTGCTGGTCTGGGCGGGGGAGGAACCCACCTTCCTCCTTCTCCGGCTGGACGGCCCGGCAGGGGCCATCACCGGCGCTGTGGTGCCGGGACAGACGGTGGTCTCCACCCCGGCGGGAAGCCAGACCCTCCGCCAGTCCTACCAGGCCGCCGGCCCTGCCCGGGCGGCGGCCCTTCTGGGCCAGACTGCCGGGAAGGATGCGCCCCTCTACCTGGCGGCGGGGGCCCAAAGCTGGGAGACCCTCACCGTCTCCTTTGCCCTGGACCAGGGGAAAGGCCATGATCCTCTTTCTTTTTCCCGGGGAATGGAGGAGGCTTTAGCTCTGGACGGCCCCGAGGAGGCGGTAGAGGAGGAACGGCTCTGGTCCGCCTGGCTGGAACAGGGGGACCTGACGGCCTTTGTCCCCGGGGTGCGGCAGGAGAGCAGCACCCTCCTTACCAGCCTGACGGCGGTGGATCTGAACCTGCTGGAAGACCTGGTGGCTTCTCTCAAAGACCGGTCCGCACCGGTGACCCTGACCCCCCTCTCCGGCAGCTGGGAAGGGGAGGATCGGTTTGCCCTGGATGGGGAGGGAGCCGTCCTGCTTCAGGAACTGCTTTCCTGACCCAGCCAGGCTTCCCGCAGGGCGGCGGCCAGGGCGGGGGTCACCACGCCCCCCAGGCTGGCCTGGGCCAGCGCCAGGCGAGAAAAAGGGCAGCCGGAGATGCT
>CALXEN010000027.1 GCA_944387325.1 uncultured Clostridia bacterium
GGCCCAGTGCCACTCGGTCATCCACAAAATAACCTTCCCCGTCGGGACCCCGGTGGATGATCAGGTCGGCCATCTTCTTGATGGTGGCACTGGCCTCGTCCCGGTCATGCCGGGTTGATGTAAAACCTACAATGCCGCACATGGGCAGTTCCTCCTTAGTCTCTCAGGGATTTGTTCCCATAGTACCGGGCGGTTTTCCGGTAATAGTTCAGCTGGCTCTTGATATACCAGACCAGCCGCTTGAAGCTGAAATCTTCCTTGCAGAAAAGCTGGTGGCTGGCCTTGCCTGCCTTTTTCAGCCGGACGGCCTCCCGCAGCAGCTCCGGATCTTTGAGATATTTCTTGATGACTCCAAAGGGGGCGACCATCCAAAGGCTTTGAGTGTGGGCAATGGTCAGCCCCTGAGCTTTTCCTTCTACCACGTCCTCCACCAGCCATTTGGCCAGGTTGTACCCGCTGGCAGTGACAAAGAAACTGCTCCGGCCCTGGCGGGGATTCATCTCAAACAGCTTGTATTCCCCGGTGCGACTGTCGTACTTCATGTCAAAGTTGCTGAAGCCCTCCCATTCCATGTCCTCCAGGAAGGCCTTCATCTTCTCCATAAGGGCGTCATCCTCCACCGAAAGGATAGCGGCATAGTTGCCGATCCCCTCCGGGGTCTGCTCTTCCAGGAGGGGACGGCCTAGGGCCATCAGCTTTACCTTGTGGTCCAGACCGGAGTAGCAGTTGAGAACCCTCATACAGTTGTCATCTCCGGGAATGTATTCCTGGAGGATGAGAGGGTCCTGGTAGCTGCTGGAGTAGATGGCGGCGGTAATGGCGTCAAACTCTGATTTGTCCTGGGCCAGGAATACCTTCTTCTTGTGGGGAAACTCGCAGTTCCAGTAGGCCATGCTGTTGCTGGGCTTGATAATGCAGGGAAACTCAAAGGGCAGCTTCACGGTTTTATAATTTTCCGCCGTGCACTGGGCGGTCTTGGGATAGCTGAGACCATGGGCTTCACAGGCTTTGTAAAAGTTTTCCTTGATGTCCAGGGCCAGCACCGTCTCCAGCCGGGGACAGGCAAAACGGTAATAGGGAGTCAGGGCCTGGCGATTCCGGGCTAGGAGGATGGTGTACCCGTCGGCGCAGGACTGGAGCACCAGAATTCTGCCGGAATTGTTCCGGGCGAACTCCACCAGAGTCTTTACAAAAACTTCGTCCTCTTCCAGCCGGGGTTCCTCCATCACCTGGCAGAGGAGGCGGGTGTTCCGGGTGGCGACGAGCCGACGCTTGCAGACGCAGGCAGACCGAACGCCGTATCCCATATAAAAGCTGCGGGCCATGCCGTATACATTGGCATCGCTGCCCAGCAGCACAGGCAAAAAGGCAGACATAGCAAGTCCTTTCTATACTACAATATTAGCTTTACCATTTTACCCTTTCCCCGGGGGAATGTCAAATAGAGGAAAAGCGAAAATCCCTTGACAAAAGAGGAAAAAGAGAATAGAATACAATTAACGAAATGGTTAAATGAAGGAGGGAGGAAGCCTATGCTGCAAACCACCCTGCGGGCTTTGGCGGACCCTATCCGTCGGGAGATCCTGGGCCTGCTGAAAGGGGGGAGGATGTCGGCGGGGGAGATCGCCGAGCATTTCCAGGTGACGGCCCCCTCCATCTCCCGCCACCTCTCCATTCTGAAGGAGGCGGACCTGATCCGGGATCAGCGGGAGGGAAAATATATTTATTATGAACTGAATGCTTCGGTGCTGGAGGAGATCATCCTCTGGGTCACCGACCTGAAAGGAGACAGGGAAGATGAAACAGATTAAATGGAAGATCCTCATAAGTGCGGTCATTATACTGCTCCCCATCTGTTTTGGCCTGATGATGTGGAACAGTCTGCCTGACCGGATGGCCACCCACTGGAATTTTGCCGGGGAGGCGGACGGATGGAGCAGCAAAGCGGTGGCTGTCTTTGGAATCAACGGTCTTATGCTGGCGGCCCATCTGGCCTGTGTCCTTTTCACCCTGGCTGACCCCAAAAATAAAGGCCAGAGTCAGAAGGTCATAGGGATGGTCCTCTGGCTTTGCCCTGTGATCTCCCTGGTGGTATCAGGGCTGATCTACGGGGCGGCCCTGGGGCTGGAGATGAACGTGAATCTCCAGGCCTCGGTGCTCTGCGGATGTTTGTTCATCATAGTGGGAAACTACCTGCCCAAAACCAGGCAGAATTATACCATCGGCATCAAGGTGCCCTGGGCCCTCCATAGCGAGGAAAACTGGAACCGCACCCACCGGTTTGCTGGCCGCCTCTGGGTGGCGGCGGGAGTGGTCATGTTCCTGACCGTCCTGCTGCCCCAGTCCTGGCTCTGGCCGGTCCTCATGGGAGCCATCTTTATCCCTGCCTTCCTCCCTATGGCCTACTCCTACTGGATCTACCGGAAGGAAGAGGAAAAGGGAGAATCATGACCCGAAACGACGACCCTGCCTTCACGCAGGGTTTTTCTTTTGCCCCGGCGGGTTTACTTTGGGGGGATAACAGCGTATAATAGATACTATCTTTAGGTTGGTGTGTTCTGCCCTCGTGGGGAGAAGGGAGATCCAGTATGAGATATGAAGAGAAACGACCGGTCCGCCGCCGGCGGTTCACCCGCCGTCAGATTTTGAGAAACCGGATCATTTTCGGGGCGGTCTGCCTGCTGCTGGCAGCAGTGCTCATTCTGGGGCTCCGCCATCTGCTGGCCGGGGGCGGGGAACCGGATCCCCTGGCCCAGACCGGCCAGGAGGAGGCCCAGCCCACTTCCACCCCAAAACCCTATCCGGTGGATATGGAGGACTGGCGGATGATCCTGGTCAACGCCCAGAACCCCGTGCCGGAAGGGTACACCGTGGAGACCCAGGTGGCGGACAGCTATACCGGGAAGGAGCTCCAGACCGAGGCCGCCGGGCAGTATGCAGCCATGAAGGAGGCTGCTCAGGCGGAGGGGATAGAGCTGCTCCTCTGCTCCGCTTACCGGAGCGTAGAGTACCAGACTGGGCTCTTTGAGGCGGAACAGGCGGAGTGGCTGGCCCAGGGAATGACGGAGGAGGAAGCCTACAACAAGGCGGCCACGGTGGTGGCCATCCCCGGCTATTCCGAACACAACACCGGCCTGGCGGCGGATATTGTCACCCCCGAGTATCAGGATTTGAGCGAAGGGTTCGAGGATACTCCCGCCTTCGCATGGCTCAGCCAGCACGCCGCCGAGTATGGATTCATCCTCCGGTATCCGGAAGGGATGCAGAATGTCACCGGGATTATTTATGAGCCCTGGCATTACCGGTATGTGGGGGCGGAAAATGCAAAGTATATTCTGGAATCGGGCCTCTGCCTGGAGCAGTTTTGGGACCTGATGACGGAATGAAACAGGAGGAACTTTTTTGGAACGAGTGAATGTGGGGCCGGGGGTATACCTCACCCGGCTGGAAGCAGAAAAATTCAACCGGCAGCGGATCGCTATCCACTTCCAGTTTCCCAACCTGCGGGAGGATGCCACCGCTGCGGCGGTGCTTCCCCTGGTGCTGGAGCGGGGCTGGGCAGGCTGCCCGGATATGACCCGGCTCAGCCGGCAGCTGGCAAAGCTGTATGGGGCCAATCTGGGGGTGGATGCTACTCTCAACGGCGGCAACCGGGTAATCACTGTGGATATCTCCGGGATCAAAAATGAGTTTGCTCTGGAAGGGGAGGACCTTTCCGGAGAGTATGCCAAAATTGCCCTGGGAGTGGCCTTCCGCCCCTACCTGGTGGAGGGCGTCTTTGACCCTGAGGCTGTGGAGATCGAAAAGCAGAAGCTGGCCCAGCGGCTGGAGACCGAGATCAACGACAAGCGGCTCTACTGTGTCCGCCAGGCCCGGCGGATCTTCTTCTCCGGTAGCCCTGCCGCTGTGGAGCGGGACGGCTACCTGGAGGAGGTGCCCGGGGTAACGCCCCAGACCCTCAAAGCAGTGTATGACCGGATGATCTCCACCGCCACCATCGACGTGATGGTCCAGGGAGGGGACGGGGAGGAAGTCCGCCGCCAGCTGGAAGAGTACCTGACCGGGCTGGAGCGGAACCCTGCACCCCTGGTGGAGAACCTGGCCATGCCGGCCACCGAGACCCTGCACAGGGAAGAGTACTTCGACATGGTCCAGGCCAAGCTCTGTATGATGTTCACCTGGGACAAGCCCATGTCCGCCGCCGATCTGAATGCCGCCCGGCTGGCCATGGCCCTCTACGGAGGCAGCGTCTCCAGCCGCCTCTTCCTGAACGTGCGGGAGAAACAGAGCCTTTGCTACTATTGCTCCAGCACCTGCTCCACCATGACGGGAGCCATGGTGGTGGACAGCGGGGTGGAACCTGCCAACGCCAAAAGGGCGGAGCAGGCCATCCTCCGGGAGTGGGAAAATCTGAAGACCGGGGAGATCACTGACGAGGAGCTGGAGGACTGCCGCCGCAGCCTTCTTTCCGGCATGGATGCCGTGGGGGATTCCCTGGAAGGGGAGGAGAACTGGTACTATATGCAGATCTGCCGGGGCGAGCCTCTTCTTCCCCCCAGCCGGAGCAAGGAAGCGCTCCTGACCGTCACCCGGGAGGATGTGCGGCGGATTTTGCAGGGATTTCACTACTCCCTGGGATATCTCTTGACCAGAAAGGAGGCCGGGTATGACAGCCTTTAACCGTGTGGCCGAGACCATGGCCTACAAGACCATCACCCTGCCCAGCGGCCTGACCGTCCTGGTCCGGCCTATGCCGGGGTACAGCGCCGTTCACGCCATCTATGCCACCAAGTTCGGCGCCATTGACCGGGATTTCACCGTGAACGGAAAGACCGTTCATCTCCCGGCAGGGGTGGCCCATTTCCTGGAGCATAAAATGTTTGAGAGCGAGGATGGGGACGCCTTTTCCAAATATGCCAAGACCGGCGCCAACGCCAACGCCTACACCGGCTTTGACCGCACCGCTTATATCTTCACCGCCAGCAGCAAGATCGACGAGAGTCTGGACGTGCTGCTGGGGATGGTGGGGAACCCCTATTTTACGGAGCAGACCATCCAGAAAGAGCAGGGGATCATCGGCCAGGAAATTAAGATGTACGACGACAGCGTGGACTGGCGACTGATGATGGCCCTTTTCCAGTCTCTGTATGAGCATCATCCCCTCCGGGATGACATTGCCGGCAGCGTCCAGAGCATTGCCCGGATCACCCCGGAAATGCTTTATGACTGCTGCACCGCCTTTTACCGCCCCGAGAATATGGTCCTGGCCCTGGCGGGGAACATCACGGAAGAACAGGTCCTTGCTGCCTGTGCCCGGGCTGGACTGGACAAGCCCCGGGATCCCGTGGAGGTTCGGCGGATCTTCCCGGAGGAGGGCCCCCTGCCCTGGCGGAAGGAATATGAGATCTCCATGCCCATCGTCCAGACCGGCTTTGGTCTGGCCTTCAAGGAACCGCCCCTGGAAAAGGGGAACCTGAAACGGGAAATCATCTATGACCTCCTCCCTGATCTCATCTGCGGGGGAATGACCCCTCTCTACCGCCGCCTCTACGATGAGGGTCTGGTCAACCCGGAGTTTGACGGAGAGACCCTTTTGGTGGAGGGAGCTACCTGCGTCCTCTTCACCGGGGAAAGCCAGCAGTGCGACCGGGTGCTGGAGCTGCTCCGGGAGGAGATCGCCCGGATCAAGGCCCAGGGGGTGGAACCGGAGCTTTTCACCCTGGTGAAAAATCAGCTTTACGGAGAAGCCATTGTGGATATGGAAAGCGTGGTGGATGCCGCCAGCAGCATGGCCAGCGCCCACCAGCATGGAAGGACCCTGTACCAGGGGATTCAGACCCTGGCAGCCCTGACCAAGGAGGATGTGGACCGGGAGCTGGCCACCATGCTGGATCCGGAGACCTCGGTGGTGGTCAGGGTGCTGCCCCAGAAATCCTGAAAGGAAGGGTAAAACCATGAATGTTGTGCAGTTTCCCGCCCTGGGACTGGAATTCACCCTGAACCGGGTGGCGTTCAATCTGTTTGGCCTGGATGTGTATTGGTACGGGATCATCCTGGCTACCGGCCTTTTGCTGGGAATGCTCTTTGCCTTCCATTACGCCCCCGATTTCGGTATCGACGGGGACAGGCTGGTGGATGTGGTATTTGTGGGCACCATCATGGCCATCGTTTGTGCTCGCATCTACTATGTGGCTTTTGTGCCTTACGACTATGGCAGTATCTGGGAAATGCTGGATATCCGGGACGGCGGCATCGGAATCTACGGCGCTTTGGTGGGGGCCTTCCTTTTTGGGGGCCTTGCCTGCAAATGGCGGAAGATCCCCATGCTGGCCACCTTTGACGTGGTCGCCATGGGATTTCTTGTTGGTCAGGGAGTAGGTCGGTGGGGAAACTTTGTCAACCAGGAGGCCTTCGGCACCAACACCACCCTGCCCTGGGGAATGTACAGCCAGGCTACCGCCAATTATCTGGCTTCCCACCAGGCTCTTCTGGCCCAGGAGGGGATGATGGTGGACCCCACTTTGCCGGTCCATCCCACCTTTTTGTATGAGAGCATTACCTGCCTGGTAGGATTTATCCTGTTCTGGGCCATGATGAAACAGCGGCGGTACAACGGCCAGATGTTCGTCTGGTACCTCATCTGGAACGGGGCCAACCGGTTCTGGATCGAAGGCCTGCGTACCGACAGCCTCATGTTTAGTGTGGAGCTGAATCTCCGGTCCAGCCAGGTGCTGGCCCTGGTTATGGTGGCGGCCGGCCTGGCGGTGGAGATCTTTATGCGGCGGAAGGTGAAGGAGCCTTTACAGGTGCCCCTGGCCCTCACCTCCAAGGCGCTGGACAAATTGAAGGGAATGGAAATGGAGGGCGCTCTCGGGGTGATTCCCCAAACCCTGCCCGCCAGTGCCGGCCACAAAGAATTTGTTCAGGCTACCCGGGAAATGAATCACCAGATCCTTTCCTGGGAGCCGGAGACCCAGGAACCTGAAAAAGAGGAGGTCACAGAAAATGGCAGCACAGAAGATTGACGGAAAGGTCCTGGCCGCCCAGGTGAAGGCCCAGGTGGCCGCCCAGGTGTCCCAGCTGAAAGAGCAGGGGATCCAGCCCTGTCTGGCGGTCATCCAGGTGGGGGATAACCCTGCCAGCACCGCCTATGTAAACGGCAAAGAGCGGGATTGTGGGGAGTGCGGCATCAAGAGCCTGGTCCTCCGTCTGCCCGGCGATACCTCCCAGACCCAGCTGCTGGACACCATGGCCCGGCTCTCCAAGGACCCCGCTGTCCACGGCCTGCTGGTCCAGCTGCCCCTGCCCGACCATATTTCGGAGCAGGCGGTCATCGCAGCCATCCCCCCCGAGAAGGATGTGGACGGATTCACCCCTGTGAATGTGGGGAACATGACCATCGGCAAGCCCTGCTTTCTGCCCTGCACCCCGGC
>CALXEN010000028.1 GCA_944387325.1 uncultured Clostridia bacterium
TATGGAGGGATGCCAGTGCGATATAAACCAACCAACCGGAAAATAAAAAAAGGCATATCGAATAACATCGTAAAAACGACGAAATTCGATATACCTGACGTACACATATCGATCAAAAATTTTGGGAAATCTTGATGGAGTTATCTCAATTCTATAGCATAGTAAGAAATAACTTGAAAAATCTCAGATTAAATCCATGAGCCAAATAATTCTTTAATTTTATAACAAATAGAGAAGATGTCATAGGCATCTCACCTTCTAAAGTGGTTTTTGATATCATAGAATCACCCAAAAATAGTATCCCAATTTACATGCAGAATTTTGGGGAAATGAATCAAAAAGAGATTGTATTTGCGGAAATATGTCATAAAAAAGTTGCCGAGATCCGCAATGCTGCGTTTCTCGGCAACTTCACAATGCCATATTTCTTCTAACTCAAAAGCCGCATTTTGCGACAGATCCTATTTTTAATAGAGCATATTCCGCTCTGTTGACAGATCAAAAAGATGAATAAACTGATTTCGGAATGTAAAGCTCATTCGGGTCCCATAGGGCACACCAGCACGGAACTGAACAGGCAACTCGGTAGTCTGGATTCGCATGACCACGCTCTGTTTCTTTTCGCCCTCTCCAACGGTGCCGTGGAGATAAAGTTCACTTCCCATCAATTCCGACACTTCGATGGTACACTGGATAGCGTTTTCGGTCCCCGCCTGCACAGTAATGTGTTCAGGACGAACACCTACCATCACCTCGGCGCTGTCCTGACCTTTGGCCGAAAGTTTTTGTGCCATATTGCTGTCAACAGGAATGGTCGCCCCCATACATTGAATTTGATACCCCACATTGGTTTTTTCCAATTTCGCATCAAAAAAGTTCATCTGGGGAGTTCCAATAAAGCCAGCCACAAACAGATTTGCAGGTGTCTCAAAAACCTCCTGGGGAGTACCGATCTGCTGAACAACGCCGTCCTTCATAATGACAATTCGGTCACCAAGCGTCATAGCTTCCGTCTGGTCATGTGTCACATAAATAAATGTGGTGTCGATACGCTGCCTAAGTTTAATAATCTCCGTACGCATCTGGTTACGCAACTTGGCATCCAAATTAGACAGAGGTTCGTCCATCAGCAGTACCTTGGGCTCACGAACGATAGCACGTCCGATCGCTACCCGCTGACGCTGCCCGCCAGACAGAGCCTTCGGCTTACGATCCAGATACTGAGTAATATCCAACGCTTCGGCAGCTTGGTTCACTCGGCGTTCGATCTCCGCTTTGTCCATTTTCCGCAATTTCAAAGGAAAGGCCATATTCTCCCGTACCGTCATGTGGGGATAGAGAGCATAGCTTTGGAATACCATGGCAATATCCCGGTCCTTAGGCTCCACATCATTGACCAGCTTATTATCGATGTACAGTTCGCCCTTAGAGATTTCTTCCAGTCCTGCCACCATACGAAGGGTAGTCGATTTACCGCAGCCAGAAGGTCCAACCAAGACAATGAACTCCTTGTCTGCAATCTCCAAATTAAAATCGCTTACCGCTGTAACATTGCCATCATAAGTTTTAAAGATATTCTGCAAGCTTACAGTAGACATAAATGTCAGTCGTAGTCTCGCCGCCTCCGCAGTAAGACCTCCCTGTCAAAGAGCAAAACTCTGGCAGGATTGCGGCAGGTCTCCACACTGCCGCACCGCCGACCAGCGGATATTTTCCTCCCTTTTTAGATCCGAAAACTGTATAAGTGGAGTTGTCGTCGGTCTATTAAATTTTATTTATTTTCTTAATTGTTGAGGTACAAAATTTTAGCCTCCCAGGGAAGTAGAGTTCCTGAGTGCTGGGGGTAGTTGCTCAAGAGCAGCTCTGCATTCTTCCACTCTTCGGGAAGCTGCCACAGGGTATCCTCGCCGCTGAAATTACACACCACCAGCAACGTCTCTCCCTGCCAAGCCCGGCGGTATACAAACAGACGGGGATGTTCCGCCTCCAAAAGGGTAAAGTCTCCTTCTACAAAGACGGGATACTGTTTGCGCAATGCGATGAGCTTGCGATAGTAGTGAAATACGGAATCGGGGTCTGCCAGTTCAGCCTGGGCATTGATTGCAGTATAGTTCGGATTGACGGTCAGCCATGGAGTCCCGCCGGTAAAACCTGCGTTAGAGGAGCTATCCCACTGCATAGGGGTTCTAGCATTGTCCCGCCCCTTGGCATAGATGGAGTTCATGATCGCCTCCTGAGGGTACCCCTCCCCCAGCCGCTTCCGATAGAAATTTTGGATCTCCACATCCCGGTATTCCTCGATAGGCAGGCGAACATTGGTCATGCCCAGTTCCTCCCCCTGATAGATGTAAGGGGTGCCCTGCATACCGTGGAGCATAGTGGCCAGCAGCTTAGCCGACTGAACCCGGTAGGCTCCGTCATCCCCCCAGCGGGAAACGATGCGTGGCAGGTCGTGGTTGTTCAGGAATAAGCTGTTCCAGCCGCAGCCGTGCAGACCCTGCTGCCAGCGAGCAAAGCTGTCTTTCATCTTTACAAAGGGCAGCGGGGCCAGATCCCACTTTTCTTTGCCCGGTTGCTGGTCCAGCATCATCTGCTCAAACTGGAACACCATGGACAACTCGCTGCCGTCGGGAGCGCTGTACTGCTTGGCACGCTGTAGGTCGGCTCCCCAGGCCTCTCCCACAGTAACCAGGCATCCCTTCTGGAAGGTCTCTCTGCTGAGTTCCTGGAGAAACTCATGCAGGCGCGGACCGTTGTTGGTAATGTACCGGTCAGGTTCTTTCGCAATCTGGTCAATGACATCCAGGCGAAAACCCTCCACACCCTGTTCCATCCACCACAAGATCATGTCGTAGATCTCCCGACGCAGGGCAGGGTTCTCCCAGTTTAAGTCGGGCTGCTGGGGGGCGAACTGGTGGAAATAGTACTGCCCCAGTTCAGGCACCCATGTCCAAGCCGGTCCGCCGAATACCGACTGCATTTCATTGGGGAAATGCTCCGGAGTTCCATCTCTCCATACATAATAGTCATGATAGGGATTATCTCGGCTGGAGCAGGCCTGCAAAAACCAGGCGTGCTGATCGGAGCTGTGGTTAAGCACCAGGTCCATCATGATCCCGATGCCCCGCTTCTTACCCTGAGCGATCAGTTCCCGCATGTCCTCCATGGAGCCAAACATAGGGTCGATAGCTCGGTAATCGGAAATATCATAGCCGTTGTCCACCTGAGGAGAGGCAAACACGGGAGATAGCCAAATGAGATCAATGCCCAGCTGGGCCAGATAGTCCAGCCGCTGGATGATTCCCCGCAGGTCGCCGGTGCCGCTCCCGGTGGTGTCCTGAAAGCTCTTGGGATAGATCTGGTAGACTACAGCAGAGCGCCACCAGTCTCGTTTTGTTTTATCAAGCATGTTTTATCCTCCTGATACAGATCCCGCCGGGCAGCAGGACGTTTTCATGCTGCTTGCGGGCAAACAGGATCTCGCCCGCCACTTCCAGCGGCCACGCCTGGTCACCGCAGTTAAGAAGCACTTGGATTTTGTTCCGATCATACCATACCCAGCGGGTATTTCCCAGTCCAGAATGGAATACCAAGGTTCCCTCCCGTAGATCCCGGTTCTCCCGGCGCAGGCGAATGAGCTCTTTTACCTGCTCTATTCTGACCTGCACTTCCGGATTTTCCAGTTCGTCCCAGGGCATACAGCGGCGGCAGTCCGGATCATGCCCCCCGGGAAGAGCAACCTCAGTTCCATAATAAATGCATGGGCTGCCAGGCAGCGTGAACAACATGGCCAACTGTTGGAAAAACACGTTCTCATCCGCAGTTCGAGTTATCAGTCGGTCTGTGTCATGGGAATCCAACAATTGGAACATAACCTGAGTTGTCTGGCGACGGTACATGCCAAGGCACCGGGTCAGAGTCCACTCCAAACGCTGAGCACTCCACGCCTGGTGGGCAAAGAAGTGGGAGATAGTCTGCTTGAGCGGGTAATTCATCACCGCATCGTACTCGTCCCCCTCCAGCCATGGAGAGGCGTCGTGCCAGATCTCACCCAGCAGATACACATCTCCCCGTATGGCCCGCACCTGACGGCGCACCTGCTTGAGAAAGCAGTGGGATACCTCATTGCCCACGTCAAAGCGGATGCCGTCCACTTTGTAATCGGCCACCCACCGGGCGCACAGCCGGGCAAAGTAGTCGGCCACCTGGGGGTTGTTGGTGTTGAGCTTGGGCATTTTATGAGCAAATGCAAAGGAGGCGTACCGCCCGTCCCGGGTGTCCCGGTCCGTCTCAGGCAGCGGCCAATCCCGAACCATGAACCAGTCCCAGAAGGGAGAGGCCGGGCCCTGCTCCACTACGTCCAACCAGGGGGGAAAATGGGCTCCGCTGTGGTTAAACACCCCGTCCACCATCACCCGAATCCCCCGCTGATGAGCCTGATCCACCAGGCGGATAAAATCCTCCCGGGTACCGAAGTCCGGGTCCAGGGTCTCATAATCTTGGGTGTCGTATTTATGGACCGAGTCCGCCCGGCAGATGGGGGTAAGATAGATGCCGTTGATTCCCAAATCGGCCAGATAGTCCAGCTTTTCCTCGATGCCCTTGAAATTGCCCCCAAAGCGTTCCTTGTTGGTCACCGGTCCACTGCGCCAAGGGGTAGCCCACTCTCCCTTGCCCCCCCGGCAAAAGCGGTCGGGGAAAATTTGATACCATACCGTGTCCTTCACCCAGGCAGGAGGTACAGGAATGTCGGCAGGGTTCATCCAGGGCTGATAGAAGGGTGCGGGGCATTCGCCAGGCTGGTGTTCCCGGATTGGATACATCCCATCCTCCCCGTAAAACCACACCTCTCCGCCCTGATGGATTTCAAAATAGTACCGGCAGCGCCGATAGGGCGGTTTCACCGTTCCCTGCCACCACAAGCGGCAATCCACCTGGAGGGGATGCTCCAATTTCTGGCGCACACCACCCCAGCCCTCATCACCGCCCATGATACCTTTTTCGAAGGGATCTCCCCACAGCAGAAAGACCCGCTCGATTTCCAGACCTGTTTCCAGGCGAATCACCAGTTCTTGCTCATCGACGGCGTAACTGTATGGGGCTTCTGCCCGGTGAAAAACTGCCGCTCGATTCATGCGTCCCTCCGCGCCAAAATTTGGGGCCGCAGAGCCCGCAGAGCCTGCTGGGCCGGGGCTAGACTGGGTAGACGCCACTCCCAGTTAGGGGAACCCACCGTCCCCGGTGTGTTCATCCGAGCCCAGGCAGGCAGCCCCATTACATCCTGAAGGGGGAGAATCACCCACTGAGAGCGGGCCGCCAAGGCTCGAGCGGCTATGCGCTGAAATACTGCCCCCTGACCGAAGCCCTGGCGGGCCAGCCAACGGCGCACCTTCCGCCGGGAGGCGGCGGTGAGAGAGGTATACCACTCCGCCAGGGTGGCGTTGTCGTGGGTGCCGGTATAGAGGATCTGCCGCTCGGTCTCGGGTGCCAAATCCACTACGTATTTTCCCTGGGTATCCAGGTCAAACTCCAGAACCTTCATACCTTTCAGCTGGTAATGGTCCCGAAGCTCCAAAACCTGAGGCCGCAGGTCACCCAGATCCTCTGCTACCAACTCCAGGCCGGGGATTTCCCGGTACAGGGTGTCCAGCACCTCATAGCCCGGAGCCTCGATCCAGGCCCCCTCCTCTGCCGTGGGGCAGCTGGAAGGGATCTTCCAATAGGTATCAAAGGCCCGGAAGTGGTCGATGCGGATGATGTCAAAGAGGGTATGGTTGTAGCCGATGCGGGCCTTCCAAAAGGCAAAACCATCTTGCTTCATCTTGTCCCAGTTGTAGATAGGGTTGCCCCAGCGCTGGCCGGTAGCGCTGAAATAGTCTGGGGGTACCCCGGCAATAAAGGTGGGACGTCCGTCCCGGTCCAACAGGAAATTTTCCCGCCCGGCCCATACATCCACCGAGTCCACCCCGACATAGAAAGGTACATCCCCCATGATACGCACGCCCTGCTCTTTGGCGAAGGCCCGTACCCCCTGCCACTGGGTAGCAAATTCATATTGCAGGAAGATGTGGTAATCCATCTCCTCCCGGAAGGGCCCCATATCCCCCTGGTGGGTCTGGGGCCAGTCTCGCTGCCATGCGGGCCAGTCCAGCCAGCATGCCCCGCCGTTGGCCTTTTTAAAGGCCCGGAACACAGCGTAGTCGGTCACCCAGTTCTGGGCGGCAAAGGTCCGGTAGCCTTCGTCGGGGACAAAGGCACGCCAGGCAGCGCGGAGGATGGGCTCTCTCCAAGCCCGCACCTCGTCGTAGTCCACCCGGCTGCTGTCCGCCCGGAAGGGCGCGGGGGCCTGGGACAGCAGGCCCTTGGCAGCCAGCTCCTCCAGGCTGAGGTAGAGTTCATCCCCGGCAAAAGAGGAGTACGGTTGGTAGGGAGAGTTTCCATATCCTGTGGGGTTGAGGGGCAGAAGCTGCCAGATACTCACTCCGTTTTCTCCCAGAATTCGGAGGAAGTCTCGGGCACTCTCCCCCAGATCCCCCACCCCGTAGGGGGACGGGAGGGAGGAGAGGGCCATTAAAATTCCAGTTTCTTTCATCTTATCCGCCTCACAGATGCCAGATATCCTGATTGTACTCCGCAATGGTGCGATCAGAGGAGAAGAACCCCGCCTTAGCGATATTCACCAGGGACTTCTCGGCCCAGGCCAGCTCATCCTCATAGTCGGCGAGCATCTTCTCCTTTACGGTGATGTACTCCTTTACATCCAGCAGGGTCATAAAGCAATCCTTGCTCACCAGCTCCTTATACAGCCGACACAGGCACTCCACATCGCCGATGCGCAGCATCTTCTTGTCCACGATGAAGTCCACCAGTCGGGCGATGTCCTCATCACCGTCGTAGAGGGCAGCGGAGGAGTAAGCCTGTTTGTCGTACAGGTCGATAACCTCCTGGGAACTCTTACCGAAGGAGTAGATGTTCTCCTCCCCCACCAGCTGGGCAATCTCCACGTTGGCTCCGTCCCGGGTGCCCAGGGTGACTGCACCGTTGAGCATGAACTTCATATTGCCGGTACCCGAGGCCTCCTTGGAAGCCAAGCTGATCTGCTCGGAGATGTCACAGGCGGGAATGAGCTTTTCTGCCTTGGTCACGTTGTAGTTTTCCACCATGACTACCCGCAGGTACGGGCGTACCTGGGGATCGCTGTCAATGAGCTGGCTCAGGCAGAGGATGAGATGGATAATGTCCTTGGCGATGGTGTAGGCGGGGGCCGCCTTGGCCCCGAAAATCATGGTGATGGGCCGGGCAGGGAGGTTACCCTTCTTGATCTCCAGATACTTGTAGATGGCATACAGGGCGTTCATCTGCTGACGCTTATACTCGTGCAGGCGCTTGACCTGGATATCAAAGACCGAGTTGGGGTCCAGCTCCACGCCCTGACTTTCCTTCAAGAAACGAGCCAGCTCCACCTTGTTCTGCTGCTTGATCTGCCCCAGCTGACGCAGTACGGTTTCGTCCTTGTGGTAGGCCAGCAGCTTCTCCAGCTCCGCCCCGTCCTGCTGGAAGCCGGGACCGATCAGGCTCTCCAGATAGGCGGCCAGAGGCTGGTTGCAGTGAAGCAGCCAGCGCCGGAAGGTGATGCCGTTGGTCTTGTTGTTGAACTTCTCCGGATAGAGTTCATAGAAGGGGCGCAGCTCGGAATCCTTCAAAATCTGGGTGTGCAGGGCGGCCACGCCATTGACACTGTACCCGTAGTGGATGTCGATATGGGCCATGTGGACCCGGTCCTGGTCGTCCAGAATAGCCACCCGGGGATCGTCGGAGACCACTTTGGCCCGGCGGTCCAGCTCCTCAATGATGGGTACCAGCTGGGGCACCGCCTTGCGCAGGAAGTCCATGGGCCACTTCTCCAGGGCCTCGGCCAGAATGGTGTGGTTGGTATAGGCACAGGTAAGGCTCACCTCCCGGATGGCCTGGTCCATGTCCATGCCCTGCCGGGTGAGCAGGCGGATGAGCTCAGGGATAATCATGGTGGGGTGGGTGTCGTTGATCTGAACCACTACATGCTTGTGCAGGTCCTTGAGGTCATAACCCCGCTCCACAGTCTCCTTCAAAATGAGCTGGGCGGTGCTGCTCACCAGGAAATACTGCTGATATACCCGCAGCAGGCGGCCCGCCTCATCGCTGTCATCGGGGTAGAGGAACAGGGTGAGGTTGTGGGCAATATCCTCCTTATCAAAGGAAATGCCCTCCCCAATGATGGACTCGTCCACCGTGTCCACATCAAACAGGTGCAGCTGGTTGCACTGGCCGTTGTAGCCGGGCACCGCTACATCGTACATCACCGATTTCAGAGAGAATCCGCCGAATGGCACCTGAAACTCCACGCCCGTAGGGGTGAGCCAGCTCTCAGGGGTAATCCAGGGATTTTTCTCCTCCCGCTGCTTGTTGTTCTCCAGCTTCTGGTAGAAGAGGCCGTCATGGTAATTAAGCCCCGCTCCGTCGCCGCACAGATTCAGGGTGGCGATGGAGTCCAGGAAGCAAGCGGCCAGGCGACCCAGACCACCGTTGCCCAGAGAGGGCTCCAGCTCCACCTCCTCGATGGCGGTGAGGGAGTGGCCGTAGCGCTCCAGCACCTGCCGGGCCTCATCAAACAGTCCCAGGTTGATGAGATTGTTGGACAGTAGCTTACCCATCAAAAATTCCGCGGAGACATAGTAGAGCTTGCGCTCCCCCTGGGTCCGGGGCAGATGAGCCATCTGTTCCTTGGTGTAGAGCATCAAGGCCAGATAGACCTGCTGGCTGGTGGCCTTCTCCAAATTGGTCTCAAAGCGCTCTTTCAAAATGCGCTGCAATGCCTGTTCCATATTTTTAATTCCTCATTTCGTATAATTATTGTTGTTTTCTGATTGATAGCTCTCCAAGGCCTCATAGACGCGCAACAGTTCTCCCACGCTCCAAGCCTGGGCAAAACAGCCCCGAGAGGCGGTGGGATTTCCCCCGTCATAGATCTCAGGCAACTGTCCCGCGCACCCCTCCGTCAAG
>CALXEN010000029.1 GCA_944387325.1 uncultured Clostridia bacterium
GTGGTGGCTGGGAAGGGGAACAACGGGGGAGACGGATTTGTCATAGCCCGGGTAGCGGCCAAGACCGGCTGGCAGGTGACAGTCTGGCTTCCGGAGGGTGAACCTAAAACTCCGGACGCCATCACCAACTTCAGGCTTCTCAAACCTCTGCCGGTGAAGCTGCTGGGGGAGAGCACACCTCCTGCCAGCGTGGGATGGACGGCAGCGGTGGATGCCCTTTATGGCACCGGTTTCCAGGGAGAGCTGCGGCCCGCCGGGCAGGCGGCCTGCGCCCTTATGAATGACAGCCGAAAGGCAGGTGCTTTCCTGTTGGCGGTGGACCTGCCCAGCGGCCTTGAGGCTGATACCGGAAAAGCCGATCAAGGGGCGGTGAGGGCAGACCTGACCGTTTCCTTTGATAGCTTGAAGCTGGTCCATGTGACACCCGAAGCGACCGGATACTGCGGCAAGACCATCCTGGCAGACATTGGAGTGCCGGACCACTGCCACAAAGTAAAATAAATCCAGATACAAAAGGCCGCCCCCGTACCCTGTTGGTACGGAGGCGGCTTTTTAGTCATGACGGTCCTGAAAATCTGTGTAGCATTCACAAAACCGGGCGGCAGGGGAAGGGGGCTCCTCACCGGCGTAGAGATGGGAGATGTCTCCAAAGCTGCTCATCCGGAAGACTGCCACCCCTTCCCGCCGTTCCTCGGTGGTCAGAGTGGTAACGGAGGAGGGGGCGGCTACGCACCCCTGCCACAGCTGCATGGGAGAGATATTGAGGAGATGGGAGAGGAGCACTCCCTGAATCCCAAAATGGCAGAAGAGACAAATGGTATCATGGTTGGGACGAAGGGCCTTGTAGTACAGCCCCTCCCGCTGGTAGCCGTGGGTTGCCAGCAACTGATCGAAGGCCCGGATTACATGGCGGTAAGCCTGTTCTACCCCAGCTTCCACAAAGCAGGGCTCCTGGAACCAATGTTCCCGGTCCATGAGGTGGGGCCGCTCCAGCCATTGGGCAGGCAGCCAGTCCCAAGCCACGATTCGCTTTCCCGGCTCCAGGTCCGGGCGTTGGACCCAGGGCGGGGTGAACTCGGCGAGCCATTCACACTCCGTAAAAGCGGCGCCTTTCTCCTCCAATGTGCAGCTGGCGGTATCCTTTGCCCTGCCTAGAGGTGAGACATAAAAGGCATCAATGGGAAGAGGCACCAGCCGCCGGGCAAGCAGCCGGGCCTCCCGCCAGCCCTTAGGGGTCAGGGAATCCCGTTCATAGTCCGGATCGCCGTGCCGCACAATGAGAATCTTCATGGCAACTCCTCCACATTGGTTTCCTCTTCTGTAACCGTAGCCTGTGCATCCTCTGTGCCGGGGTAATCCAGCTCCTCGTACAGATCCGGGGGAATGGCGCTGACTGCCTGTTGTTCTTCCGAGGGCAGACTGTTATACCATTCCAGCCATTCCAGGGTCTCCTGGGATAGGCTGCTGGAATCCACCATCCTTTCCCCAAACTGTACCAGGCTGCCGACCTCGTCTTCGACCCCGCCGGCACAGCCGCACAAAAGCGCCAAAAGCAATGCCGGTAACAGAATCCCACTTTTTCTCATAGAACAACCTCCTTTACCATGCCGGTTAAACGCAAAAGAGACAAAGTCATATCTGCATTATACAACATATTTACCCGATTTTGGATAAGGGTTCAAAATATTTCAAACTTCGTTACCAGAGCAACGGGAAAAATGAGCCTACTACCATTCTTGGACAAAGCCGGGACGGTATCCTGTTAGAAATTAAAACGCAACCGAAGGAGGTGACCTTTATCCAAAAGGATGGTACGCCCTCCGCCAACTGGGCTGGAGTTGGCTATTGCCTTTGAAGATTTCCGGGCCGGGACTTCCCAATATCGGGAAAGGGACACACAATATTTGGAAAGTATTTGGTAAATCATAAATATTACCAACGGGCGGAGGAACTGACCAAGCGTACAGCCCACCTTCCTTCCTCTGGAAAACCTTTCCATCTATCCGGAAATCTGATAGAATGAAAGTTACAGATATATTGCTATACTGTACCCTAAAGGAGGTATTTCCATGATAGCCATGACTTATATAGAACCGGGGAAATTTGCCCTAACAGAAAAATCACGGCCTCGGCTGGAGAATCCCCGGGATGCCATTGTCCGGGTAACGATCAGTTCCATCTGCACCAGCGATCTCCACATCAAGCATGGCTCGGTACCCCGGGCGGTGCCGGGAATAACCCTTGGGCATGAGATGGTAGGGGTAGTGGAAGAAGTCGGCTCCGCCGTCACCAAAGTCAAGCCGGGGGACCGGGTGACCGTCAATGTGGAAACCTACTGTGGAGAATGCTTTTTCTGCCGGCACGGGTATGTAAACAACTGCACCGATCCCAACGGCGGCTGGGCCCTGGGCTGCCGGATCGACGGCGGCCAGACCCAGTATGTACGGGTACCCTTTGCGGACCAGGGCCTGGACCGGATCCCGGATACCGTCACCGATGAGCAGGCTCTCTTTGTAGGAGACATCCTGGCCACCGGATATTGGGCGGCCAAGATTTCGGAGATCACCCCGGAGGACACCGTCCTGATCCTGGGCGGCGGCCCCACCGGGGTCTGCACCCTTCTTTGTGCCCGCCTGAAAAATCCACGCAGAATCATCCTTTGCGAGAAGGAGGAGGCACGGCGCAGGTTCATCCGCAGACATTACCCGGATGTGCTGGTCTGCACCCCGGAGGAGTGCCGGGAATTTACTCTGGCCAATTCCGGCCACGGCGGTGCGGATGTGGTGCTGGAGGTGGCCGGAGGAGAGGACACCTTCCGGCTGGCCTGGGAGTGCGCCCGCCCCAACGCCATCGTCATCGTAGTCGCCCTGTACGACCAGGATCAGGTGCTGCCCTTACCCCAGATGTACGGAAAAAACCTGACCTTCAAAACCGGTGGAGTGGATGGCTGCGACTGCGCCGCCATCCTGAAACTGATCGAGGAGGGAAAGATTGATACCACGCCTCTCATCACCCACCGGTTCCCTCTGTCCCGGATCGAAGAGGCCTACCGCATCTTTGAAAACCGCCTGGACGAGGTTGTCAAGGTGGCCATTACAGAGGGATAAGGGAGGAAAACAAGATGATTTTTTCCAAGAAATACGGCCCCCGGATCGGGGATTTTGACCGGGATGGTATGCTCTCGCTCCGGAGTGTCCTGGAGCTGCTGGAGCAGATTGGGTTTTGTCACTCCGAGGCTGTGAAAGACCGGCTGATGGCGGTGCAGGATATGGAGATCGCCTGGGTATTGGCAGAGTGGTCGGTCAAGCTGCTGGCGCCCATCCGTCCCGGCCAGGAACTCACCTTCAACACCTGGGTCACCGGCAAGCCCTCCGGCAGCTCCACCATGCGGGAAATGGAAGTATTGGATGAAAGCGGTGCTCCTGTGATTCAGGCCCTATCCCGGTTTGCCCTCATCAATATGGAGACAGGAAAGCTGACCCGCATCACCCCGGAGCTTTTCGGGAGCTATCAGCCGGAGCCCGCTGTAAAAAACCAATTCCCCGGAGGAAGGCTGCGGGAGAAGGGAATCTATGACAACCAAACCCAGCTTATCGTTCGGAAAGGCGATATGGATTTCAACGGTCATGTACATAACTCGGTGTATATGGATTATGCCCGAGAACTGCTGGAGGCCCCCAGCGACAGGGTCGCCTGGTTCCGGGTGGTGTACAAGACCCCGGTGAAAGCGAGGGAGACCCTCACCCTGTGCCATGCCCGGGAAGAGGGAGTGGAGCAGATTGAACTGTTTCACGGTGACGGAAGCCTTTCCACCATCATTGCGGTGGGGGCCAGGGAGTAAGAAAGGAATTGAAAGATGGTTGCCGCCATGACCGGGAGCATTGCCCAGGCTGCCTATGGAATCCCCTGGGAGATAGGGAGATAGAGAAAAAAGATCTGTCCTTTCTGGATGGACCTTTGCGGGAAGTGGTGGAAAGGTGGAAGAATTTCCTTGCCCGGCAGACCTCTTTCCGCCTCTGAACTGAAATCACCAATCACAGAGGAAAAGGCCTCCTGAAAGGTATTCCGTTGATACCTTCCGGGAGGTCTCTTTCGGTTATAAGATCCATTTTGGTTGCTCCGGGGATATTGACAAAGGGAAAAGTTGCGTATAGAATCCCAACTGTACTTTACGGGAAAGATTTATTTTGATCTGGATTCTTATTGAACGAGGTGCTGAAAAACCAGATGAACAGTGCAGCAGAGCAATCCAATTTCTTTGGGGAGGAAAAGATCTCCAAAATCATGTTTAAACTGGCTCCGCCGGTAATGCTGGCGCAGCTTATTCAGGCGCTTTATAATATTGTGGACAGCCTCTTTATAGGCCGATACGGGGAATCGGGTCTCACCGCTCTTTCCATTGTTTACCCCCTGCAGCTGCTCATGATCGCCTTAGCTGTGGGCACCGGCGTGGGGATCAACACCGCCATGGCCGCCAGGTTTGGGGTAGGCCAGGAGGAGAAGGCGGAAGAGTTTGCCGGGATCGGCACCCCGCTTGCCTTTTTCCTGTGGGTGGTTTTTGCCTTGATCTGTTGGGCCGGAATGCCGGGATATGCCAGGCTCTCCACCAGTTCTCCCCAGGTGATCCGGGACGTGGTCGCCTACGGTAGGATCGTCTGTGTGGGCAGCTTCGGACTTTTCTTTGAAAGTATCTGGACAAAATGCCTCCAGGCATACGGAGATATGCGGACCCCCATGATGGCGCAGATCCTGGGAGCCGTCATCAATATTCTCCTGGACCCGCTGCTCATTTTTGGATGGATGGGATTGCCCCGGATGGGAATCGCCGGTGCGGGGGTCGCCACCATAGCCGGGCAGATAGCCGCCGCCCTCATGGTCATGAAGAAGGGGTTCCGGAAGTCGCCGCCCCTGGCAGTATATGAGAAAAGGGTAAAGGAAGCCTTACGGCTGGGAATCCCCAATATTCTCATGCAGTCTGCCTACACATTTTATATCTTCGGCCTCAATCTGATCCTCTCCGGCTTTTCCGATCAGGCGGTAACCGTGTTGGGGCTCTATTATAAGTGGCAGACCATTATTTTTATCCCTCTGGGCGCCATGCAGACCTGCATGGTCCCGGTCATCAGCTTCAACTATGCAGCCAGGAAAATCAGCCGCTGCAAGGAAACCCTGAACCTGGCCATTCTCTTTGGAATGGCCCTGATGGTCATAGGGGTCGTTTCTTTTGAGGCCATTCCGGTTCCTCTGCTGAAGGTCTTTAGTTCTGATCCGCTGGTATGGGAAATCGGCAGCGTGGGGTTCCGGATCATCGGGCTGAGCTTTCTGCCTTTGGTCACCTCCCTGATCTATCCCGTCTTTTTCCAGGCGGTGGGCTTTGGATTGAAAAGCTCCCTTTTGACCCTGGTACGCACCGTCGTCCTCTTTGTCCCACTGGGGTATCTCTTCTCCCGCTTTGGGCTGAACTACTTCTGGTGTACTTATCCCGTCACGGAGGTCATTACCACCAGTTTGGGGTATTATTACTACCGGAAGTTCCTGGATCAGCCCTACGTAAAAGAGGCTCCGCTTCTGGAAAACAGCCCCGGGAAAGCTGTGCTCCAGCCATCCCGCCCTGGAGTTATTGTTACCATTGCCCGGCAGCATGGTTCCTCCGGCAAGGAAATCGGAAGGCTTGTGGCTCAGGCGCTGGACATTCCCTTCTATTACAAAGAGATGACGGCCCTGGCTGCCCAGGAAAGCGGACTGGACCGGGAGTTTATCTCTGACCTGAACAAGAACGCACCTAAAGTGCTGTACAATCTTTATCTGAGCACCCGGGTCGTTCGGCTTGCGGTGATCGCTCAACATAAGATCATTGAAAAAATCGCTGAAAATGGCAGCTGTGTCATTGTGGGCCGGGCCGCAGACCATGTGCTGAAAGAGCACCCTCAACTGGTACGGATCTTCATACAGGCGCCTGCCTCCTATCGGATCAGCAGGGTCCGGGAGGTGTACGGGGATACGCCCCGGGCAGCCAGGGAAAACATCCGGCGTTCTGATAAAGCCCGTGCGGCCTATTATCATCATATCTCCGGCAAGCGGTGGGGAGACCCCGCCAACTATGACCTTGTTTTGGATTCTTCCTGCGGGGCAGAGGAATCTGTAAGCCAAATTTTGAAATTTCTGAAAGAGCGGGACGACAGGCAGGCAACCACTCTCGGTCATTGAAAATGCGGGCAGAAAAAGATATAATGGAACCAGTGTGGAAGGAGGAGCCTCCAGTATGCCCTCAGATATGAAGGAACGAATTGCCCTGGCTACCCGGACTCTGCTTGTAGACCGGCACCTGAAAAAACTTACGGTCAAGGATATCGTGGAGGAATGTCATATCACCCGGCAGGCGTTCTACTACCATTTTGCCGGGATCCCGGAGCTTTTCCGCTGGATGATGGACAGTTTTGCGGAACAGACCCTTCAGGCGGTTCTGGCCCAGGAAAATGCAGAGGATGGCCTGCGATGCTTTTTTGTCATGGCCACCGGTCTGATCCCCTACGTGGAAAAGGGAAAAAGAAGCAATTACGGCCCGGAGCTGGAACAGCTCATGAACCAATACACCCAGCGCTTTTTTGCCATGGCGGCGGATATGAACCATTTCTATCTGAACTGCTCCCGGGCAGAAGCAAGGATTATCCTGCGATATCACAGTGCGGCGGTTCAGGGATTGCTTCAGAACTGGACTCCGGAGGATACGGAGAATCTGGATCAAATCGTCCATACGGTTTATCGGCTGGTCATGGAGGGGATCCCGGCCCAGGAAAACAGAAAATAAGGAATGTTTGTCAGTTTTTCCGGAGTGTAAAGAATCTTTACACTCCGGTCAGCCTGTCGAAAAAGGTCACCATTGTGTGGCCTTTTTCTCGTATTTGGGGAGGAAATGCGGTATAATGGGTTGGGGTGATAAAAATGCTGGTAAAGAACGCAGAAAATCGTGGACAACTTGAATTTGTAAGCTTGGAGGAAATGGTTCCGCAGGATCACTTGCTGCGGAAAATCGACGCCGCCATCGACTTCAAGAAAATCTACGAATTTGTAGAGGAACTGTATTGCGAGGACAATGGCCGGCCAAGCGTTGACCCGGTGGTGCTGTTCAAGATCGTGCTGATCCAGCATATCTATGGAATTTCCTCGCTTCGCCGGACCCTGGAAGAAGTGAACATGAATCTGGCATACCGGTGGTTTATCGGATATCCGCTGAATGAAGCGGTACCGCATTTCTCCACGGTGAGCTACAACTTCAAGCACCGGTTCAACCACGCCACGGTGGAGTATGTATTCCGGTGGGTGCTGAAAGCTGCGGCAGAGGAAGGATACC
>CALXEN010000030.1 GCA_944387325.1 uncultured Clostridia bacterium
TAATGTGGGGAGAAGCAGTTACGATCAAACGATTTTCCATTGCTTATTTCCCTCCTGTTCTCTGCAGCACCTTGGCCAGACTCATGGTCTGGGTCACGGGGCGCTTGGCAGGGCAGACAAAGCTGCAGGTGCCGCACAGCACGCACAGATCCAGATTCAGCTTGTTCAGTGCTTCCACATCTTTGTTCTTGAAGGCCTCTGCGATCTGCACGGGAGCCAGACCCATGGGGCAGCCGTTGATGCACCGGCCGCACCGGATGCAGGGCTGGGGGTCAGGAATGGTGGCAGCCTCCCGGCTGAACAGCAGCAGGCCGTTGTTCTGCTTCAGGAGGGGGAAGGAGGTGTCGGAGACACAGCCGCCCATCATGGGGCCGCCGTAGATGACCTTGCCCAGTTCCTTGCCTTCCTTGATGCCCCCTGCAAAGTCGATGATGTCCTGGTAGGGAGTGCCGATGGCCACTTCCACATTCATGGGCTTGGCGCAGGCATCCCCATCCACAGTGACCCGCTTGGTCACCAGAGGCATACCAGTCTTCAGGAACTTGCCCAGGGTGGAAACGCTGGTCACATTCATGACGATGCAGCCCACGTCCGCAGGCAGACCGGCACGGGGACGGTCACCGGGGACAGTCTTGGGAACTTCCCGTCCGGTGCAGGTCTCCACCAGGTTCTTCTCGGCGCCCTGGGGATACCGGCTGGGGAGAGGCTTGACGCTGACCCCGGCCATGGAGGAGGTCCGTTCCTCCATCAGTTTGATGCACTCGGGCTTGTTGGTCTCGATGCCGATGATGCAGTTGGGGATGGAGCAGTACTTCATGACTGCTTCAATGCCGCTGATCACCGTGTCGGTGCACTCCAGGAACTCCCGGGTATCCGGGGTCAGGTAGGGCTCACACTCAGCGCCGTTGATGACCAGGGTGTCCACAGGGGTGGCAGGGCAGAGCTTCACATGGGTGGGGAAGCCTGCGCCGCCCAGACCCACCAGGCCGCAGTCCTTCACCGCCTGGATCAGGCTGTCGTGATCGGTGACCACGGGAGGCTGGATGGACGGGTCCACCTTCTGCTCTCCATCGGTGTCAATCACCACGGTAGCGCAGGCGGAGCCGTTGGGCATCCGGATGGTACCTACCTCCGCCACAGTGCCGCTGGCAGGAGAGTAGATGTTTGCGCTGACAAATCCGCCGGCCTCGCCAATGAGGGTGCCCACCAGAACGGTGTCACCCTTCTTGACCACAGGCTTGGCGGGGGCGCCGATGTGCATACTCATGGGAATGACCAGCCGCTTGGCAACCGGCATCTGCACGGTTTCCATGGTAGCGGTGATCTTTTCATGAGGTACACCTGCACCTTCGGCAGAACGCTTCAGCTTTTTAAACATGAAAGAACGATCCCCCATTTCTTAAAAACTTGGCGGCGGACATCCAAAAGCAAAAAAATGCCCGCCCGGACGGCCGCACAAAAAACAAGCCGCCCTTATACCATACAAACTCATTTTATCATTTTTCTTTTCTAAGTCAACCAAAAGTAGCATATTGGCCGAGATTTTTCTTGGAGTTTTTTCCAATTCTTTTCCAGCTCCGTCCTGGATTTTCAGTTGCATTTACCCCCGGAGCATGGTACAATAAGGGCATATAACATGACAGGAGGCTGTTGGGATGAAGGTTCTTTTTCGGATTTTGGTAGCCCTGCTGGCCCTTACCGGGGCGGCTTTGGCCGTGGTTTATGCCCTGCAGGAGAACCAGAAAAGCCAGTATATCACCCTGGACAGCGATCTGGATTGATCGCATTTCCTCCCCTGAACGGTTGCAGCCCGGATTCCTTTGGGAATCCGGGCTGCTTTTTTATTTTGATATTGCACTTACAGGTCCAGCTCTTCCAGTCGGAGGAGGGCCTTGATGTAGATCTCCAGACCCATGAGGAGATCCTCAAACCGGGCCCCCTCGTTGGCGCCGTGCATGGGACCGGCAAAATCCGGCAGGACCAGGTCCTGGACCTCGGGGCCATAGCTGACGGCACAGGGGAAGTGCCGGGCGTAGGTGCCGCCGCCCATGAGGAAGGGCTGAGCCTGACGGCCGGTGACTTCGTTGTAGGTGTCCAGCAGGGCCCGGATGGCAGGATGATCCGGCTCAATGTAGAAGCAGTCATTTCCTTCCACTTCCTCCAGATGAGCGGCCGTACCGCAGGCAGCCTCCATCTGCCGGGTCAGGGTCTCCACATTGGTGGAGGTGACATACCGGCAGTCGAAGGTCTGGCAGATGACCCCGTCCTTCATGGAGATGACCCCGCCGATGACGGTAAGGGGGGTGAACTTTCCGTCGTCGGCCTGGATCCCCACTCCCCTGCCGTAGTAATCCTTGTGGAGATTATGGAGCACCTTCAGGTAGGCGGTCTCCGCCTCATTGCAGACGCCGCTCTCCAGCAGGCAGTCCACCACCAGGCCGATAGCGTTGACGGTGCCCTCGGGGAGGGCCGCATGGCCGCTCTTCCCCTGGCCCAGAACGGCGGTGGTATCCTGGTCCACCTTTTCCAGGGTGATGCCCGGGGTCTGCTTCAGCTGGTCCATCGGCACCTTCACCAGTGCCCTGGCCCGGTCGGGCACGGCATTGTTGGCCACGCCCCCCTGGAAATCCAGGATGGCCCCATCACAGACCGGGCTGCAGATGTTACCGGAGAAATGGCCCTTCTCCCCGTTGCAGAGAGGGAACTCCGCATCGGGGGTGAAGAGGAAGGCGGGGGCGGGATAGTTGGCCTGATAATACTCCACATCGGTCATGCCGCACTCCTCGTCACAGCCGAAGATGGCCCGGATGGGGTACTTCAGCTCCATCCCGCTCTCCTTGATGTACTTGAGGGCGTAGAGGATGAGGACCGAGGGGCCCTTGTCGTCGGCAATGCCCCGGCCCAGAAGCCAGCCTTCCCGCTGGCGAAGGGTCCAGGGATCGGCGTCCCAGCCGTTCCCCACCGGTACCACGTCCAGGTGGGTGATGGTGGCAATATATTTTTCCGGATCCTTCCCCGGCAGCTGGACCCACCCCAGGTATCCCTGGGCGTCATAGGTCTCAAAGCCCATCTCCCGGGCCATGGCCAGCCCCTCGTTCAGGGCATTCCGGGGCCCCTCCCCATAGGGTGCGCCGGGGAGGGCGGGGCCCTTGACGCTGGGCACCGCCACGATCCGGGTCATATCCCGCAGGATGTTCTCCCGGTTTTGTTCAATAAATTCCTTTACAGACTGCATACTCCATTACTCCCGTTCAAGACCCGCCGGGCAGGTCCGTAGTCTGGGGGCCGCTCCCCTTCCGGGCCGTCCCCTTACAGGTGGATTATAGCACACTCCCTTTAAAAAGGAAATGGGAGGGCAGGCCTCAGGGCTGCATCTCGGTCAAATACTCCCAGTACCGCTTGGGAAGGTTGCTTCTTTGGAGGGCTTCGTTCCTCCGTTCCTCAATGGTGAGGGCCTTGAAAAACGCCTTCCACAGGTCCTGATACTGCTTTTCCCGGGCTTCAGGGGTGGGGAGGATCACCGGCTTTTCAAACTCCAGATACTCCACCTTGCCGCCCCGTTTCAGAAGGGCCAATCCATGGCTGTTGTCAAAGATGACAAAATCCTCCTGGGGGAGCCGGTCGCAGAAGTGGTTTTGCAGAAGGGGCAGCACACAGTGGTGAGGCCGGATGACGGCGCCCAGCATCCCCTCCCGCTCCTGGAACCGGAGCACCTCCAGGTATTTTCCGCTTTCCCGGGAGACCTGCCGCTCCAGCTCCACCACCGCCGCCACATCCGGGTGCGCCAGCTGCCGGGCTGCCTGGGGGCCTTCCCGGTAGCAGAGTTCCAGGAACCGGAGGAGTTTCATCTCCTTGTCCGGGCTGTCGTTCAGGAAGGCATACATGACCAGCCGCCGGATCCAGGGTCCCATCTTTCGGATGCTGGCCTCCACCCTCTGGGCCTGGCCGGGGTGGGTGACGATCTCCACCTGGGGAAAGAGGGTGGTCTCGGGCCGGAGAAGCTGCCAGATATCGGTGGGCAGTTCCCGGTTTTGGTAGCTCTGAAAGACACAGCAGAGGAATCCCTCGTAGCTGCCGTCATACCAGTAAATGAGATCCTTGGGGATCAGAGCTTTTCTGCCAGGCATTTCACTGCTTCCTCCTCCACGGTTTTGGCGGCCAGGGCGGGAGCCATCCCCTCCTCGGCCAGCTGCTGCACCTGGGGCGCCGCCCCCAGCAGGCCGGAGGGGTCCTCAAACAAACTGGTCTGGTAACTGCCGTACCCGAAGGCCTTGGGGTCCAGCAGGGACCGGACCACCATCTCCCTCCGGGGGGAATGAGGGCCGGCGTATCCTTTGCAAGTAATGAAGTATTGGGCCCGCTTCAGCACCACCCCCAGCCGCCGCAGCCCCTCCCAGTCCAGGGTCTGCTGGCGGCGGGCGGTGCGGATTCGCCGGGCGGACTTAGGCCCGATCCCCGGCACCCGGAGGAGCATCTCAAAGGGGGCTTTGTTTACATCCACCGGGAAGAGATGGTAGTGGTTCACCGCCCAGTTGCATTTGGGGTCCAGATAAGGGTTGAAGTTGGGGTTTTCCCGGTCCAGAATCTCCTCTGCCTGAAAATCATAGTACCGCAGCAGCCAGTCCGCCTGGTAGAGGCGGTGCTCCCGGAGCAGCGGCGGCTTGGTGTCCGCCGCCGGGAGGCGGGAATCCTCCACCACCGGAATGTAGGCGGAGAAAAAGACCCGTTTCAGTTGGTATTTCTTGTACAGTTCCTGGGTCAGGTTGAGGATTTGGTAATCGCTTTCCGGGGTGGCCCCTACGATCATCTGGGTGGATTGGCCCGCCGGAGCAAACTTGGGAGCCCCCCGGTAGAGCTGGAGCTCCTGCCGGTTTTCCTGGGCGGTCCGGGCGATCTGCCCCATAGGCCGGAAGATGGCCTTTCTACCCTTGTCGGGGCAGAGCAGGTTGAGGCTGGTCTCGCTGGGGAGCTCGATGTTCACCGACAGCCGGTCCGCCAGCAGGCCCAGCCGCTGCACCAGGGCCGGGTCCGCCCCGGGGATGGTTTTGGCGTGGATATACCCGTTGAAGCCATACTCTCCCCGGAGAAGTTCCAGGGCGTGGATCATCTGCTCCATGGTGTAGTCCGGATTTTTCAGGACGGCGCTGGAGAGAAACAGCCCTTCTATATAATTCCGGCGGTAAAATTCAATGGTGAGCCGGGCCAGCTCCCGGGGGGTAAAGGCGGCCCGGGGCAGGTCGTTGGACCGGCGGTTGACGCAGTATTTGCAGTCGTAGGCGCAGATGTTGGTGAGGAGCACCTTCAGAAGAGAGACGCAGCGGCCGTCCGCCGTGAAGGTGTGGCAGAGCCCGGCGTTCACCGTGTTCCCGATCTTCCCCGGCTGCCCCTGCCGTTCCGACCCGCTGGAGGTGCAGGCCACATCGTATTTGGCGCTGTCGGCCAAGATCCGGAGCTTTTCCAGCAGTTCCATCCTCTCTCCCTCCCCTGAAAAAAAGTGCAAAAAACAAGGCCCCCTCCCTTCCGGAATTTTCCGGGGCAGGAGGCCTTTACAGTCCCAATTATAGGACTTTTAATCTGGTACTCTCAAATTACGGAAGGCCCCCCTCACCACCGGGCCTTGGTCTCCACCACTTTCCCGGCAATGTAAAGGTGGGAAAGCTCCTCCCCCCGGAGGATCTTGTCCTCATACTGGGGATTGAAGGCTTTCAGGACCACAGCGTTCCCACGGCGGATGAACTTTTTCAGGGTGCCCTCGCCCCCTTCGTCCCCGTAGACCATAACCCCCAGGTCCCCGTCGTCCAGGGTGTTCTGGCGGTGGACCAGAGCCAGGTCTCCGTCAAAGATCCGGGGCTCCATGCTGTCCCCCTTCACCACCAGGAAGAAGTAGTTGTCCGGGTCCTTGACGCAGGCATACTCGGTGCCGTAGTCCTCCTCGAAGGCCAGGCCGCCGTACCCCGCCTTGACGGTGCCGATGACCGGGATAAGGCACTGCTTCCTCCCCCCGAAGAACCGTTCCTCCGCCTGGAGGGTCTCGGGCCCGGGCTGGTTGAAGCCCAGCAGGGTGTCGGTGGTGGTCTGGAGGACTTCGGCGATCTTGGCCACCATATCGGGGGAGGGAGTGGCTTTATCCTTTTCCCACTTCCCCACCGCCTGCTGGGTGACCCCCAACCGGCTGGCCAGTTCTCCCTGGCTCATCTTCTGTGCCTTCCGGGCACTACGCAGAAATTCCGAAAACATCTGCTGCCACCTCCTTCTGTCTTGGTTTTATTATACAACCATTGGTAGTTTCATGTAAAGATATTTTTGAAATTTTTCATTTTTTTCTCAGTTTTATCTTGACTTTCCTCAGGAAAGCCACTATAATACAACCATAACACAACCATTTGTTGTTAATTCTGCGGAGGTAAGTAAAATGAAACAGATACTTTGCAAGCTGGGTATTGTTCTGGGCGCTCTGGTATTTTGGCTGACCATGGTCTCCACTGCCTACGCCACCGTTTCCCTGCCCGCCGGGCTGCTGGTGCTGGCTTTCTCCGCTGTTACCATCCGGGTCTGCTGGCTGGAGCTGATCCATCTGGAGATCTCTTCCCGCCGTGCCAAGGTCCTGGCCCGGCGGAAGGTGCGGGCTGCCGTCTCCTGCAAGACCACCGCCGCCTGATTTGCCTTTGCCCCCGGGGAATGTGGGAGCGGGGCTCATGTCCCCCAGGGTCTGCCCCCTGTCCGCCCGCCTTCCCTTATATAAATGAAGAACGGCATGGTCCCTCCGCCAGGGGGAGCCATGCCGCTTTTTGTTTTATCTTGGTTCAGGTCTGCTCGAAAACCTTGAGGATGGCAGGGATCAGCTGCTTTTTCCGGCTGACCACCCCGGGCAGGATCGCCAGGTCTCCCTTCCACTCCACCTGTCCGAAGGCCTCCTCCACCACCTCCCGGGCGCCGGCACCGGCCATCATCAGATAGGTGGTGGTATCACGCACACTGGTGAACATATAGAAGAGGAGAGGGACATTCTGCTTCTGCATGGCGATGGGGAGATAGCTCCGGAGAAGGTCCTGGGCAGCCTCCCGGTTTTTCTGGGTCATGTAGCTGCCCTGACCCACTCCGAACCGGTTTTCTCCGCTGGTGAAGATTTTGAAATCCTGCAGGAACACTTCCTCTGGGGATTTTCCTTCCAGGTCTCCCCCGGCTTCAAACATCTGCTGGGCGTACTCCTCCATATCCACCCCGGCGATGGTGGCCAGAGCGGTGGCAGCCTGCTCGTCCTGGGGAGTGCAGGTGGGGCTGCGGAACATGAGGGTATCGCTGAGAATGGCGGACAGCATGACCCCGGCAATCTCTCTTGGGATCTCCACCATATTCTCCAGGAACATCTGGAAGATGATGGTGCAGGTGCAGCCTACCGGCATATTCCGGAAAAAGACGGGGCCGGTGGTTTCCAGGCTGCCCAGCCGGTGGTGGTCGATGATCTCCAGGATATCCGCCCGGTCATACCCTTCCACCGCCTGGGTCCGCTCGTTGTGGTCCACCAGGATCAGCTGTTTGGGATGGAGATTCAGCAAATTCCGGCGGCTGATGACCCCGCAGTACTTTCCCTCACTGTCCAGAATGGGGAAATACCGGTGCCGCACCTGGGCCATGATCTTCCGGGCGTTTTCCACCGGGGTGTTGACGCTGAAGGTAAGGAGGTTCTGGGTGGTCATGTAGTGCCGGACCGGAGCCGCCTGGCTGATGAGACGGCTGGCCTCGTAGGTGTCGTAGGGGGTGCGGATAATGGCCACGTTCCGCTCCTCCGCCAGCCGCAGGATGGTCTGGGGCACCTGGGCGTTCATGCAGATGACCAGGATGGAGGCCCCCAGCTCGATGGCGCAGAACTGGCTCTCGTACCGGTTGGACAGCAGTACAATGTCTCCCGGCTTCACCAGCCCCTCCATGCTCTCGGGGGTGCCGGCATTGGCATGGAGCCGTCCGGTCTCCACCCGGCCGTTTTCATCCCCCACCACCAGGGTCCCGTCCAGGGTGGCTACCAGATTTTTGTAGCTGGTCCTGGCCTGGGCCAGGGTGGCACGGTCAAAGTTCCCCATGTTGGCGGTGGCGGTGTCCGTGATGGTGGTGGCGCCGCTCAGTGCCCGGACCTTGGCCGTGATGACCAGGGTGTCGATGACCCGGTCCCTCAGGATGCTCCAGGCATCCTTCAGGCTGGTCTCCTCGTCAATGGGTTCCTCCACCCGGATGTCGATGTCCTCCACCTGAGGGCTCACGTCGGTGACCAGCCGGGGGGCCGGCACGCCGAAATGGTTGAGGGCAAACTCGGTCTCTCGGTTGATCTCCCCGGCCCGGCAAGCCACACATTCCATCTCGCTGGCAGCGGTTTTCAGGTAAGCATAGCTGATGGCGGCACAGATGGAATCGGTGTCCGGATTCCGGTGTCCCATCACATATATCTTTTTGTTGGTGGGTTCCATAATTTCTCTCCTGTCTGATCCTGGTAAAGCCGGATCCCGCTCTTCTTCCTGTGTGATGTGTTTATTATAGTCCTTTTAGGTAGCCCCCGCAAGAATAATTCCTTCTTTGACTTTCCATTTTCAGTGTGCAAAGCGACGAAATTTCAAAAAAATGTTTGTGTATTCTTGACAAATACATTTCCTTCAATTACACTATGATATGTATGCGTGGAAATGGACCTATAATTTCCTATGGAATATGAATCATACAGATAAGGATGAATCGTATGGAACGGAAAAATTTGCGTAATATTGCCATCATCGCCCATGTTGACCATGGCAAGACCACCCTGGTGGACCAGATCCTGAAGCAGTCCGGCTCCTTCCGGGAGAACCAGCAGGTGGCCGAGCGGGTCATGGACAGCGGCGACATTGAACGGGAGCGTGGGATCACCATCCTGGCCAAGAACTGCTCCTGCACCTACAAGGGTGTAAAGATCAACATTGTGGATACCCCCGGCCATGCCGACTTCGGCGGCGAGGTGGAACGGGTACTGAAGATGGTGGACGGCGTTCTCCTTCTGGTGGACGCCGCCGAGGGCTGTATGCCCCAGACCCGGTTTGTGCTTCAGAAGGCTTTGCAGCAGAACCTGAGCCTGGTCATCGCCGTGAACAAGATCGACCGGCCGGATGCCCGGATTAAGGAGGTCATCGATGAGATCCTTCTCCTCCTCATGGATCTGGACGCCACCGACGAGCAGCTGGACAGCCCCATGATCTTCTGCAGCGGCCGGAACGGCACTGCCAGCTACAACTGGGAGCAGCCCGGCACCGACCTGACCCCTCTCTTTGAGACCATTCTGGAGTATGTGAAGTGCCCCGAGTGCGACAAGGACCAGCCCTTCCAGATGCTCTGCTCCAGCGTGGACTACAATGACTTTGTAGGCCGGATCGGCATTGGCCGGATCCAGAACGGCACCGTAAAGGTGAACCAGGACGTCTCCATCTGCGACTGGCACGATCCTGATGTGAACTTCAAGGGCCGGATCACCAAGCTGTACACCTTCGAGGCCAACGGCCGCCAGCCCGCCGAGTACGCCGAGGCCGGGGACATCGTGGCCTTCAGCGGCATTGCCGACGTGACCATCGGGAACACCCTCTGTGATCCTTCCAAAGTGGAGCCTCTGCCCTTTGTGAAGATCAACGATCCCACCGTAGAGATGACCTTCTCGGTCAACGACTCCCCCTTTGCCGGCCGGGAGGGCAAGTATGTCACCAGCCGTCAGATCCGGGACCGGCTCCAGCGGGAGCTGCTGAAGGATGTGGCCCTGCGGGTGGAGGACAGCTCCACCACCGACAGCTTCCGGGTCATGGGCCGGGGCGAGATGCACCTGTCCATCCTCATCGAGACCATGCGCCGGGAAGGCTATGAGTTGCAGGTCTCCCCTCCCCGGGTCCTGACCCATGAGGAGAACGGGGTAACCATGGAGCCCATGGAGCAGGTGGTCATCGACGTGCCTGAGGAATACCAGGGCGCCGTCATGACCGCCCTGGGCGCCCGGAAAGGTCTGCTGCAGAACATCGAGGTGCTGGGGAGCCGGAGCCGTCTCACTTTCCGGATGCCCAGCCGCGGCCTCTTTGGCTACCGGAGCCAGTTCCTCACCGACACCCACGGCGAGGGGATCATGAACACCATCTTTGATGGCTACGAACCCTGGTGCGGCGAGATCGCCAGCCGGAACAGCGGCAGCCTCATCTGCCACGAGGCCGGCGAGGCAGTCACCTACGGCCTCTTCAATGCCCAGCAGCGGGGCACCCTGCTGGTGGTCCCCGGGGACAAGGTCTACGAGGGAATGGTGGTAGGCTACACCGCCAGCGGCGAGGACATTGTGGTGAATATCTGCAAGACCAAGCACCTGACCAACACCCGTGCTTCCGGCAGCGATGACGCCCTCCGGCTGGTGCCGGTGAGCAAGTTCAGTTTGGAGGAGTGCCTGGAGTTCCTGGCCCCCGATGAGCTGCTGGAGGTCACCCCCAAGAACCTGCGTCTCCGGAAGGTGATCCTGAGCAACGACGCCCGGATGAAGGCCACCCACAAAAAGAGCTGATTTTCCAAGACCCGGTCCAGTGGACCGGGTCTTTTCCTTGTTTTCCCCCTTGTGCGGGAGTGGAAAACCAGGTACAATGGTATCAGGAAACGGCTGTCAACAAGGCAGAAAGGATGTTTTGAACCATGGGATACAACATTGTGGTAGGACAGAGCGGCGGCCCCACCGCCGTCATCAACTCCAGTCTGGCGGGGGTCTATGAAACCGCCAAAAAGCTGGGAGTGGAAAAAGTATATGGAATGAAGTTCGGCATCGAAGGGTTTCTCCAGGATATGCTGGTGGATCTGGATTCCCTTCTGAAAGGGGACATGAGCATCGAATTGCTGAAGCGGACCCCCTCCAGCTATCTGGGATCCTGCCGGTACAAGCTGCCCGAATCCGAGCAGGATGAGGAGGTCTACCGGACCATCTTTGCCATACTGAAGAAGTACGAGATCCAGGCCATGTTCTATATCGGCGGGAACGACAGCATGGATACCATTGCCAAGCTGTCCCGGTACGCCCAGACCCTGAACAGTCCCATACGGTTCATTGGGGTGCCCAAAACCATTGACAACGACCTGATGCTCACCGACCACACCCCCGGCTACGGCAGCGCTGCCAAGTACATCGCCACCATCCTCAAGGAGATGATCTGCGACTCCACCGTATACAACATCCGGAGTGTGACGGTGGCCGAGATTATGGGCCGCCACGCAGGCTGGCTGGCGGGAGCTGCCAGTCTGGCCGCCGGGGATGACGGAGAGGGGCCTGACATCATTCTTCTGCCGGAAGTTCCCTTTGACCCGGAGGTATTCCTGAAACGGGTGGATGATCTTCAACGGTCCAAATCCAACGTGATCATTGCCGCCAGCGAGGGGGTAAAGACCCGGGAAGGCACCTACCTCTGCGACCTGGTGAGCACTGCCGGCCAGCTGGACGCCTTCGGCCACAAGGCCATCCTCAGCGGCACCAGCCGGTACCTGAGCGACCTCATTGGTAAAAACCTGGGCTGCAAGAGCCGGGCTATCGAGTTCAGCACCCTGCAGCGGTGTGCCAGTCATCTGGCCAGCCGAAACGACATTACCGAGGCGTACATGGTGGGCGGCGCCGCTGTGAAAGCCGCTCTGGAAGGTCAGACCGGAAAGATGAGCGCTCTGAAGCGGCTCCACAATCATCCCTACCTCTGCGTCAGCGAAATGGTGGACGTACAGGCGGTGGCCAACCTGGAAAAGAAGGTCCCGCTGGAGTGGATCACCCCCGACGGCACCCATGTAACCAAGGAATTCCTCCACTACGCCCGCCCCCTGATCCAGGGAGAATTGAGTCCCATGTTTGTCAACGGTGTTCCTCTTCATATGCATCTGGACTGAGCAGTGATTTTTTATACCGCAATATTTACAATGTTCTTGTTGTGTATATTGCGGTTTCGGTTTCACCATGCGGAACAAGCCTCTCCTCTGGGAGGCTTGTTCTTTTTTGATATTCCGCATTGTGGAACTTTCCAGCAATCTGCTCAATGAGCAAGGGCCGCAATTGGAAAATTAAACGAAGACTGGTAGAATAAAGTCGTTCAGAAAAAAGGGTAAGCCTCCCTCGGAGGCATGGTTGGAAAGGGGAACATTTATGGGCAAAAACGCAATCGTGGGCCAGTCCGGCGGACCCACCTCGGTGATCAACGCAAGCCTGGCCGGGGTTTTCCAGAGCTGTCAAGCCCGGGGCGCCCAGGTGGTTTACGGAATGTGCAACGGAGTGGCCGGCCTGCTGGAAAAGCGGGTGGTAGATCTCTCCAGCCAGCTGAAGGACCATATGGATGTGGAGCTGCTCAAGCGGACCCCTTCCAGCTTCCTGGGATCCTGCCGGTACAAACTGCCCCCCATTGAGGAAGGGCGGGAGGTCTACGAGAAGCTCTTTGACATTCTGAAAGAGCTGGACATCGGCTACTTCTTCTACATTGGCGGCAATGACAGTATGGACACCATCGGAAAGCTGGCCGACTACGGCAAGCTGGTGGGGAGCGACATCCGGTTCATGGGGGTGCCCAAGACCATCGACAACGACCTGATGATCACCGACCACACCCCCGGCTACGGCAGCGCTGCCAAGTACATTGGGGTGGTCATGAAAGAGATCATCCGGGACGCCACCGTCTACGGCACCAACTATGTGACCATTGTGGAGATCATGGGCCGGAATGCCGGCTGGCTCACCGCCGCCGCTGCCCTGGCCCGGGCCGAGGACTGCGAGGGGGTGGACATGATCTGCCTGCCCGAGATTCCCTTCAACGTGGACCGGTTCGTGGAGAAGGTGGCCGCCATGCAGGCCAAAAAGCCCAGCATCGTTATCGCCGTCTCCGAGGGGGTCAAGCTGGAGGACGGCCGGTATGTCTGCGAGCTGGCGGATGACGTCCATGCGGTGGACGCCTTCGGTCACAAGGCCCTCACCGGCACCGCCCGGTTCCTGGCCAACACCTGCGCCCGCCGTCTGAACACCAAGACCCGGTGCATCGAGCTCTCCACCCTGCAGCGGTGTGCCGGACACCTCACCAGCCGCACCGACATTACCGAAGCCTACCAGGTGGGCGGCGCCGCTGCCAAGGCCGCTTTTGAGGGGCATACCGGGGAGATGGTAGCCATCAAGCGGGTCTCCAACGCCCCCTACCAGAGCACCACCGAACTCCATCCCATCAGCGAGGTGGCCAACCTGGAGAAGAAGGTCCCCCTGGAATGGATCAACGACACTCACACCGATATGCTTCCGGCGTTCCTGGAATACGCCCGGCCCCTGATCCAGGCCGAACTGACCCCCATTTATGTGGACGGTCTCCCCTGCCACATCTGTATGAACTGAGGCAGGCTTACCAAACCAACCCCCAAGGTGTATTGTGTATTCGATATGCTTTGATCTCTCCTGTGTAAAAGGGAAAAGACCCACACCAAATGGTGCGGGTCTTTTCTCGTTTATTTTAGGATTCAGAAATACCAGCTGGGGAAAAGGCGAAGGTGCTCCACCCAGCTCTGGGCCACCGGCAGCCCGGAAAGGACCGGGAAATAGAGGACGAAGAGGAGGGCGGCGACCCCCGTCAGCCCTATCATCCAGCCCCGGGCCAGCCGGGGACGGAGAGCCGAGAGCCGGCCCACCCAGACCGTCAGGGCCAGGAGGGCAAAGAGGGCACTGGCCCAGTAATGATAGAGGAAGGTGCACCGGGTAACCAACACCCAGGGCAGTAGCTGGGAGAGGAAAAAGATCACCACCAACCGGGTCTTGGACGTCATCCCCTCCCGGATGGCGTGGGCTCCCAGGGCCAGAAGAGCGGCCAGGCCGCCCCAGGCCAGCACCGGACTGTAAAAGCCTGCTATGCTCCCCCACTGTCCGGCTTCCAGGTTTCCGTTCAGGTAGTACCAGACAGGGCGCAGGTCAAAGAACCAGGTGTACCAGGGGCTCTCGTAGGGATGGGTGGCAGTGAGCTGGCTGTGGTACCGGAACATCCCCACCTGGGTATTCCACCAGTCGGTGAGAGTAAATCCGTTCTCTCCCCAGGCGTAGGGCAGATAGCTGGCCAGGTAGATGGCCAGGGGGACCACCACAAAGCAGACCGTTCCCCCAAAAACGGCCAGGGCAGCCTCCCGGCGGAAGGTGGCGGGTTTCTGGAGGTACCGCTCCCAGAGGGTCCAGAAGTAGACTACCGCCAGCCCGGCCCCGGCATAGATCCCGGTCCACTTGCTGGCGCAGCCCAGGCCGAAGGCGATCCCCCCCAGCACCATGGGCAGAACGGCCCGATGGACCCCCGCCTCCAGCACCCGGTCCCGGTACCAGAGCATACACCCTGCTCCCAGCAGGATGAAGAAGGCGGGATAGGTGTCGATGGTGGCCATCCGGCTCTGGGTATACCGCATGAAATCCAGCCCCAGGAGCAGGGCCCCGAAGAAGGAAGCCTCCCGGCTGCGGGTGAGCCGCCGGGCCACCCAGTAGAAGAGGGGGACCAGCAGCACCCCGAAAAGGGCCCCGAAGAACCGCCAGCCAAAACCGGTCATTCCGAAAAGGGCGATGCCCAGCATGATGAAGTCCTTCCCCAGGGGTGGATGAGTGGTCTCGTAGATGGACATCCCCTTAAGTTCCTCGTATCCGGTGCGGGCGTGGTAGATCTCGTCAAAATAAAAGCTGTTCAGCTGGCTGATGGAATCCGGCACCAGGGACTGCTCGTCCAGAAGGGCGGTATCCTGGTCCGCCGTCACCGCCAGCAGGTTCCCTTCCCCGTCCCGGAAGGCCACCTCCATCACCCGGGCATTTTCCAAAAGGAGGCTGTATTGGCTTTCTCCCGAGAGGGTGTACCGCTGCCAGGTAAAGCACTGGCCCTGGTCCAGCTCCGCCTCCAGAACGGCCTGGCCCTGGCTGTCCAGGATCCAAAGGGTCCCGCCCTGGGAGGTCTGGATCTGGGGATAGACCCACAGCTCCTGGGCCTCTCCCTCCAGGGTAAGGTCCAGCCACAGGGTGGTCTGGCCCACCCGGTCCTCCACCGTCTGGGGCGCACTGGTGTCTCCCAGGTAGGTGAAGCCCAGGATCCCCACCCCCAGGGTGAGAACTCCCAGGGCCAGCAGCTCCTTCCGGGTCCAGGGCGGCATTTTCTCCCCCAATTCGGGGCGCTTTTCCTTCAGGGGACGGCGTTTTCCCTCCAGAACCAGGCAAAGAGCGATCCAGAGCAAAACACCCCAGAGGAGGGTCACTCCCAGGCCGCAGAGCCGGACCATGGTCTGGGAGAGAGCACTGGACATCCACTCATCTTCCGTTCCCACCAGGGTGTAGACCACCGCCAGATTCAGGCAGCCAAAAAAGGACAGGCCCGCTCCGCAGGCGGCCAGCCGCCAGTCCTTGCTGCGGGCGGCAGCCAGAAAGACAAAGATGATCCCCACCAGGAGGTACCGTTCATGCATCCGGTGGCCGAAGGTAAAGATTCCCACCAGATAAACCGCCGCCAGCAAGACCGGGCTGAACCGCCTGTTCCGATAACTCTGCCAGGCCAGCCAGCAGAGCCCCAGAGTGAGGAGCAGGATGGCCCCGGTTCCCCACTGCTGCCAGGTAAAGCAGAGGAAGTTCTCCTCCTGGGGCCTCCAGTTTCCCCCCAGAGCGGCAATGAAGTTGAATCCGTTCACACTTGCGTAGGGGTAGCTGGTGATGGTACCGAAGTACTGTTCCCAGGTTTTGGAGAGGACCTGTGTGCCAAAAAAGGGCAGTCCACAGGCCAGCACCACCCCTACTGCCAGGGCGGCGCCTCCCAAAAGATTCTTCAGCCCCCGGGCCAGATCCTCCCGGAGGGGAAACAGGAAAGCCAGCGCCAGCACCGGGCCCGCCAGAAGAGCCTGGGGCTTTAGGGCCAGGGCCAGGCCGTAAAGAGCAGCGGCCGGCAGGTACCGGCGCCGCTCCAAAAGGGCAAAGGCGGCTCCCAAGGTCAGGATCATGATGCTGTCCACCTGCTTCCAGACGGCGGTACTGTAAACCAGTGCCGGGTTGAAAGCCACCAGGGCAGCCAGCCGCAAAGCCAGGGCAGGGGCCATGATCCGCCTGGCCTCCCGCCAGACCAGCCAGGCCAGGCCGCAGACGGCCAGGGCGGGGAGCAGTCCCAGAGCCAGGAAACTCAAAGGGGTGTTATACTCCAGCCGGAACAGCCCGATGAGGACAGCCGCCGGGTAAAAGGCCAGGATCCCGCCGGGAGGATAGTCGGAAAAGTTCTCAATATAGAAGTTCCCCGGCCCCTCCTGGAGCAGCCGGGTGACCCAACTGTAAAAGCTGCCCATATCATAGGGGTAGCTCTCTGTCACCATCTGCAATCCCATCTGTAAGAGAAAAGCCCCCGCCAGTATCATCGCCAGCGAGGTCTTTTCCTTCCTTTGAGATTGGTTCAGCATCCGCCCCGCCATTACAGTCTGGCCAGCTTGGGGCCCTGGGCGGTGTCGGTGACGCTCCAGCCCAGACCGGTAAGCTGCTCCCGGATGGCGTCCGCCCGGGCCCAGTCCTTGGCCTTCTTGGCGGCGGACCGCTCATCCACCAGAGCGGTGACTTCAGCAGGGATCTCCTCTTCCTTCTTCCGGTTATAGAGAAGGCCCAGTACCCCGGTCAGCTCGTCCATGGTATGTGCGGCCTCCTCCAGAGCGGCCTTGGAGGCCTTGGAGGAAAGGGTGTTGATCTCCCGGACCAGGTCGAAGATGGCGGCCAGGGCGTCCGGGGTGTTCAGGTCGTCATCCATAGCCTTGATGAACTTCTCCCGGGCGGCGGCGCACTTTTCTGTCAGGGTGTTCTCCCCTTCCCCGGCGGCATGGGCCAGGGCAAAGTCCAGGTTCTCCCGGCAGTTGTAAAGCCGCTCCAGGCTGTTCTTGCAGCTTTCGATCAACTCCACGGTGTAGTTCAGGGGCATACGGTACCCGGCGGTGAGCATGAAATACCGGATGGGCTCGTACCCGTACAGGTCGGCTACATCCCGGACGGTGAAGAAGTTGTGGAGGCTCTTGGACATCTTCTGGTTGTCCACGTTGATGAAACCGTTGTGCATCCAATACCGGGCAAAGGTGCATCCGTTGGCGCACTCGGACTGTGCGATCTCGTTCTCATGGTGGGGGAAGATCAGGTCCTGGCCGCCGGCGTGAAGGTCGATGGTCTTGCCCAGGTGGGTGCGGCTCATGGCGGAGCACTCAATGTGCCAGCCGGGGCGGCCCATACCGTAGGGGCTCTCCCAGGCGGGCTCCCCGGGCTTGGCGGCCTTCCAGACGGCAAAGTCGGCGGGGTCCTCCTTCAGGTCGTCCTCCATCTGGCTGCGGAGCTCCCGGTTGCCGCTTTCCAGGTCCTCCAGGTTCAGGTGGCTCAGCTTCCCGTAGCCGGGGTCGCTCTTCACCCGGAAGTACACATCCCCGTTCTTGGCCACATAGGCGTGGCCGGACTCCACCAGGTCCTTCACAATATCCAGGATCTGGGCGATGTGCTCGGTGGCCCTTGGCTGGACGGTGGGGACCTTGCAGTTGAGACCGGCAGCGTCCTTCAGGTACTCTGCCTCAAACCGCTGGGCCACCTCCTTCATGGAGGTGCCCTCCTCCTGGGCCTTGGTGATGAGCTTATCGTCGATATCGGTGATGTTGCTCACGTAGAGCACCTTGTTTCCCCGGTATTCCAGGTACCGGCGGAGGGTGTCAAAGACGATGAGGGGACGGGCGTTCCCAATATGAATATAGTTGTACACCGTGGGGCCGCAGACATAGATGCGGTATTCGCCGGGCACCTGGGGGACAAACTCTTCCTTTTTCCGGGTAAGGGTGTTGAAAATTTCCATGGTGTTCTCTCCTTAGGGCGGTCCTTTGCCGGACTGCCGCAGTATATGGTCCTATTATAGTCTATTTCCAGGCCCGGTGCAAGGGTCATCCCTTGCAATTTGAGGCCATTTATGGCATACTGTTTCTATTGACCCCCCGGCGTTTCCGGGAGGATCCCAGAGGAAAGTAGTGAAAGTATGAGCAAATCCTTTGTGCCCCAGGGGTATCGCCCCCTGTTGAGCCTTTATGACACCCAGCGGGCCATCGGCCTCATCAAGCAGCTGTTCCAAGACAACCTCTGCCGGACCCTGACCCTCCACCGGGTCAGCGCTCCTCTTTTCCTGGAGGCCAACACCGGCCTCAACGACGACCTGAACGGGGTGGAGCGGCCGGTGGAGTTCACCATCCGGGAGACCGGCACCCCCGCCCAGGTGGTTCACAGTCTGGCCAAGTGGAAGCGCCAGGCCCTGCGGGACTACGGGTTTGTGCCCGGGGTCGGGCTGTACACCGACATGAACGCCATCCGCCGGGACGAGGAGCTGGACAACCTCCACAGCGTTTATGTGGACCAGTGGGACTGGGAAAAGGTGATCCGGCTGGAGGACCGGAACCTGGAATACCTGGAGGGTGTGGTGAAAGGGATCGTGGCCAGCATCTGCGCCACCGAGATGACCCTGCGGGCCATGTACCCCCAGCTGAGCCAGCACGCCTTCCTCAACCCCAACGTGGCCTTCGTCACCACCCAGGAGCTGGAGGACGCCTACCCTGACCTCACCCCCAAGGAGCGGGAGAATGTGGTGACCAAGCAGTACGGCACCGTTTTTCTCATGCAGATCGGAAAGACCCTGAAAAGCGGTCAGGTCCATGACGGCCGTGCCCCCGACTATGATGACTGGGACCTGAACGGGGATATCCTCTTCTGGAACAACACCCTCCAGCAGAGCTTCGAGGTGTCCAGCATGGGGATCCGGGTGAGCCCCGAAAGCCTGGACCGGCAGCTGACCCTCAGCGGCCACGACGAGCGGCGTTCCCTGCCCTTCCACAAGGCCCTCCTGGCCGGGGAACTGCCCTACACCATCGGGGGCGGCATCGGCCAGAGCCGTCTGTGTATGCTGCTCCTGGGCAGCGCCCACATCGGGGAAGTCCAGGCCAGCGTCTGGGACCCCGACACCCTGGCCCTTTACAAGAAGGCTGGGATCCCCCTCCTGTAAAAGAGCAGAAAAAATCTCCTTCCCACGGGAAGGAGATTTTTCCGTTTAAAGGGCCAGCACACCCAAATGCTCTAGCAAAATTTTCAGTCCGATTGCAATGAGGATGACTCCCCCCGCTACGGCCGCCCGCTGCTGGTACCTGCTGCCGAACCGGTGGCCCATGACCACCCCCACCAGAGAGAGGACAAAGGTGGTGCAGCCGATAAGGCTGATGGCGGGCAGGATCTCCACCTGAAGGAAGGCAAAGGTGATCCCCACCGCCAGGGCGTCAATGCTGGTGGCGATGGCCAGCATGAAGAGCTCCCGGTGGTCCAGGCGGTAGCTGGCGGGGCAGGCTTGTTCCTCCTCCGAGAAAGCCTCCCGGATCATATTGACCCCAATGAAGGCCAGAAGCAGGAAGGCGATCCAGTGGTCCACCGCCACAATATACCTTTCAAACTGCTTTCCCAGGGCCCAGCCCACGAGGGGCATAAGGGCCTGGAACCCCCCGAAGTAGAGGGCGGTGATGAAGGCCCCTTTCCGGTGGATCTTTTTCATGGAAAGCCCCTTGCAGGCCGAAACCGCAAAGGCGTCCATGGAAAGGCTTACCCCGATCAAAAACAATTCCCCGATTCCCATAAATTCACTGTCCACTCCGTTCCATAAAAAATAGCCCGGCGTACCGCTGTACCCGAGCCATAAAAAAGGCCCACGCACAGCAAAAACGCCATGCGTGAGTCTTGCCATTTAATTCAAGCCAGGAGAGGACCTCTCCAGTATGTTGACTTGCCACGCCGGATCCCGGCGCCAGCTACTCCCTCACGAAGCCCTATCATTATAGGGGAGAAAGGAGGGGTTAGTCAAGGCAAACCTTTTTCTTATTTTGCCTGGGCGAAGCACTCCCGGTTCTGCCACAGGTAGATGACCCCGGAGAGAAGGGTAACGGCGGCTACTCCCCAGCAGAGGACCATGGTGACCATCATCACAAAACCGATGGCATCGGGGCCGGCCAGGCCGGCGGCAAAATAGTAGAAGATGACGGTGACCATCTGGAGGACGGTCTTTACCTTCCCCCACATATTGGCGGCAATGACGGTACCGGAACCGGCGGCGATCATCCGCACTCCGGCCACGGCAAACTCCCGGAAAAGGACCAGGGCCAGCACCACCGGGTGGCAGACTCCGTCCGCCATCATGTAAATAAGGGCGGCAGTGGTGAGCATTTTATCCGCCAGAGGGTCCGCAAATTTTCCGAAATCGGTGACCAGCTTCCATTTCCGGGCCAGATAGCCGTCCAGAAAATCGGTGAAGCTGGCGGCGGCAAAGACTACTCCCGCTGCCAGATAAAGGGCCGGGTTAAAATCGGCGGCACCGTACTGGGTCATTCCAGCCAGGACCATAAACACCGGCACCAGAATTACTCGGAGCATGGTGAGTTTGTTGGGCAGATTCATGCTTGGTCGCCTCCGTTCAAAGCAGGATCAAAGGTGGCGTACAGGTCCACCATATCGCTTTCGTCAATGGTCACCCGGTAGAAATCCCCGGGATAGAGGGGCTGATCACTCTTGACGCAGACACAGCCGTCAATGTCGGGGGCATCCCCCCGGGTGCGGCAGAGATAGAGGCCGCTCTCCTCGTCGATGCCGTCACAGAGGACGGTGAGGGTCCGGCCCACCTGGGCCGCCTGTTTCTGGGCCATGATCTCGCTCTGGATGCGCATGACGGTGTCTGCCCGGCGCTGTTTTTCGCCCTCCTCCAGCTGATCGGGGAAGGTGGCGGCCACGGTGTGCTCCTCCTGGCTGTAGGCAAAGCAGCCCAGCCGGTCGAATTGCATCTCCCGGACAAACTGGCAGAGCTCCTCAAACTGCTCCTGGGTCTCCCCGGGGTACCCGGCGATAAGGGTGGTGCGGAGGGTGATGCCGGGAATTTCTCTGCGGAGGCGGGCGATGGTGTCCTCCAGCATGGCCTTGGTGCTCCGGCGGTTCATCCGCTTCAGCACCTGGTCATTGCAGTGCTGGATGGGCAGGTCCAGGTAGGGCAGGATCTTTTTTCCCTTAGCCATACAGGCGATGAGCTCCGGGGTGATCCTCTCCGGATAGGCGTAGAGGAGGCGGATCCAGTCCAGCCCCTGGATCTCGTCCAGTCCCTGGAGCAGCTCCACGATCTGGTTTTTCCCCAGATCCTCCCCATAGGCGGTGGGGTCCTGGGCCACCACGATCAGTTCCCGGACACCCTCCCCTGCCAGCCACCGGGCCTCGGCCAGGCAGTCCTCCAGAGGACGGCTCCGCATGGGGCCCCGGATGCCGGGGATGGCGCAGTAGTGGCAGTGGTTGCTGCACCCCTCTGCGATTTTCAGGTAGGCATAGTGCCGGGGGGTGCTGATGACCCGCTTGCCCCCCAGGGGCAGGTCGGTCTTGGGGCCGTAGGATTCCAGCTGTTCCCCTCCAAAGACCCGGTCCAGTATGGCGGGAAGGGCCTTGTTGCTGCCGATCCCCACCACGGCGTCCACCTCGGGGATCTCCTGGCGGATCTGTTCCCGGTACCGCTCGGCCAGGCAGCCGGTAACGATGACCTTCAAATCCGGATTCTGCTCCTTATAGCTGCAGGCAGTGAGGATATTTTCAATGGCCTCCTCCTTGGCGCTGTCGATGAATCCGCAGGTGTTGACCAAAATGGCGTCCGCCTCCGACAGATCGGCGGTGGTGGTGTGCCCCTGCAGCAGCAGACTGTGGCAGAACACATCCGCATCCACCTGATTTTTGGGGCAGCCCAAGCTGATGATGGCGATTTTCATTCCTCGTAATACTCGCTTTCCTGGTTAGTGTATTCCTTGAGCAGGGCCCAGACCAGCCGGGGGGCAAACCCCCGTCGGCAGAGGGCTGCCGCCACCTGCTGGGTCTTTCCCTGAGCCAACTTTTCACGGTAGCTTTTCTGGATCAGGTATTCCAGAGCCTCCTGCTCCGGGTCGGAATTTTCCTCCTCCCAGAGCTGCTCCAGCACCCGGGCCACCGTCTGCCGCTCGATCCCCTTCTGGGCCAGGGCCTGGGCGATCTGATTCCGGCTTTTATGCTGGTTCATGAGATATCGGGCCCGGTGAAGGGCAAAGGCGGCGTCGTCCACCAGCTCCAGCTCCTGCATTTTGGCCAGAGCCGCAGCGCTGGACTGGGGGTCGAACTTCCGGCAGAGCTTCTGGTACAGCTCCCCCGAGGCGTGGTCCCGAAGGGAGAGGTACTCCAGGGCTTTGTCGCAGGCCTTCCGGGTCTCGCTTTTCTGCCGCAGCTCCTCCAGCCGGGGCAGGGTGAGGGTGAGACCCTCCCGGAGTTTTTCCCGGACCAGGGTCTCCTCGTCCACCGAGAAGAGAAACTGTCCTCCGGCAAAGAGGGCGTACCGGCCCCGCTTGGTCACCGAAATGGTCTCAATGGTCAGGGTCTCCAATTAGTCCTCCACCATAATATCCAGCTCCGCCTCGCTGCCGGTGGTCTTGGGGGCCTCCGGGGCGGAAGCGGCGGGAACCTGACCGGGCATGACCAGTTCCAGCTTGGGGCCGGCCCCCTTCTTGGCCTTCACCAGCTTGTCGGCGTTGGCCCGGACAATGGCCTCCAGTTCCTGGGCCAGTTCCGGGTGCTCGCTGAGGTAATTCTTCACATTGTCCCGGCCCTGCCACCGCAGGTCCCCGTAGGTGAACCAGGCGCCGGCCTTCTGGATGGCCCCCAGCTGGACCGACAGATCCAGGATCTCCCCGATCTTGCTGACCCCTTCTCCGAACATGATATCGAACTCGGCCTCCTTGAAGGGGGGAGCCACCTTGTTCTTGACCACCTTGGCCCGGGTGCGGTTTCCAATGAAGTTGCCGCTGGCGTCCTTCAGGCCCTCAATACGGCGGACGTCGATCCGGACGCTGGAATAGTATTTCAGGGCACGGCCGCCGGCGGTGACCTCCGGGTTGCCGTAGACCACCCCCACCTTCTCACGAAGCTGATTGATGAAGATACAGACGGTGTTGGTCTTGCCGATGACGCCGGTGAGCTTCCGGAGGGCCTGGCTCATGAGCCGGGCCTGGAGGCCCACGTGGCTGTCCCCCATCTCCCCCTCGATCTCGGCCCGGGGGACCATGGCGGCTACCGAGTCCAGAACGATGGCGTCAATGGCGCCGGAACGGACCAGAGCCTCGCAGATCTCCAGGGCCTGCTCGCCGGTGTCAGGCTGGCTGACCAGAAGGCTGTCAATGTCCACCCCCAGGGCCCGGGCGTAGGCGGGATCCAGGGCGTGCTCCACATCGATGAAGGCCACCTCTCCCCCCTGCTTCTGGGCCTCGGCCAATACATGAAGGGCCAGGGTGGTCTTACCGCTGGATTCGGGGCCGTACACCTCAATGACACGGCCTCTGGGCATACCGCCCACCCCCAGGGCCAAATCCAGCCCCAGGCTGCCGGTGGAGATAGCGTCCACCTGCATGGCGGTGTTGGCCCCCAACTTCATGACGGCCCCCTTGCCAAACTGCTTTTCAATCTGGGCAATGGCGGTAGCCAGTGCCGCTTTCTTGTTATCCGCCGGTTTGGGTGCGGCGGCTGCTGCTTTCTTTTCTGCCATAATTCGTTCTCTCCTTCGGGGCGGACCCCTGTTATTACTCAGTGGTATTATACACCACTCAAGGGCAAATTACAACCTCTAGTTGTAATTTGCTGGGAGAATTTTTGAGCGCTTTTCAGGGCCGCCGGGCCAATACCACCCGGTCCCGGTCCTCCAGGTCCCGGCATACCCGTACCCGGGTCCAGCCGGCCTTCTCCAGCAGGGCGGACACCGCCGGTCCCTGCTCCCAGCCGATCTCCAGGGCCATCCAGCCGCCGGGCTTCAGACAGGGCTGGTACCGGGCGGCCAGGTACCGGTAAAAGGTCAGGCCGTCCTCTCCTCCGTCCAAGGCCATGGCGGGCTCGTGGGCCACCTCCGGCTGGAGGCTCGCCATCTCGGCCCCGGTCAGGTAGGGGGGATTGGCGGTGATCAGATCCAGGCTCCCGGCGGGGACCCTTCCCTCATAACCGAAGAGGTCCCCCTCCACCCAATCCACCCCGTAGGCGGTGCAGTTCTCCCCCAGGTAGGGCAGGGCGGCAGGGCTTTTTTCCAGGCAAGTGACCCGGGCGGCGGGGACCAGGGATTTGATCCCGATCCCCACGCAGCCGGTGCCCGCACACAGGTCCAGCACCCGGGGACTGGGGCAGCCCTCCAAAAGGGAGGCCCCTTCCTGGCAGAGAAGCTCGGTATCGCTGCGGGGGCAAAGCACCCCTTCTCCTACCTTCAGTGTAACATTGAGGAAGTCCCATTTTCCGGACAGATACTGGAGCGGCACCCGGGCCAGCCGCTTTTGAAGCAGGCTCTCCAGCCGGTGGGCCTGGGCCTGGTCCAGGGGCGTCTCGTCAAAGCGGGGCTGACGGCCGGTGACCAGTTCCACCAGAAAAGGGCCTTCAAACTCCCAGTCGGGGCAGCCCCCCTGGCGGAGGGCCCGGCGCAGTTCCAGTGCCGCTGCCCAGGGCAGCAGCCCGGAGGTCACCATGCCCCCTCCTCGGGAGTCTGGGGCAGAACGGGGGTGACCGCTGCGATGGCCACCTCCATCATGGAATCCTCCGGTTCAAAGGTGGTGAGCCGCTGGAGCCAGAGCCCCGGGGCAGAGATGGCCCGGGTGAGGGGGTTGCAGCTCCGGCCCGCCCATTTGATGAGCTCGTAGCTGATTCCCATGACCACCGGGAGCAGGAGGATCTTGTATACCACCCGCAAGCCCAGGTGCTCCCAGGGAAGAATGGCGTTGACAAAAATGCTTACCAGGAGCACCAGGATGAGAAAGCTGGTGCCGCACCGGGGATGGAACCGGCTGCACTTCCGCACATTCTCCACCGTCAGGGGGAGGCCTGCCTCATAGCAGGCGATGGTCTTGTGCTCGGCTCCGTGGTACTGGAACATCCGGTGGATCTCCTCCATCCGGGTGCAGAGGTAGAGGTAGAGGATGAAGATGGCCACCTTCAGAATGCCTTCCAGAATGACCCGGGGCCACCGGCCCAGCTCTATAAAGTAGCCCAGCCATCCCACCAGGGTGGTGGGGATGACCAGAAAAAGAACGATGGCCAGCACCCCGCCGGTGAGGGCAGCCGCCCCCATAAAGAGGTTCTGGACGGTTTTGCCCCGCTGATCCAGCCACCGGTCAAACTTGCTTTCGCTCTGGGCGAAGGCTTCCTCCCCCATGCTCACCTCTGCGGAGTGCATGAGATAATGGTAGCCCTTGATCATGCTGTCGATCATGGCGCAGCAGCCCCTCAGAAGAGGGATCTTCTCGTAAAAATGGTGGCGGGTGGCCTCCTCTTTCAGGTCGATCTCTCCGTCCGGGCGGCGGACTGCACAGCAGATTTTTTCCGGGCCCCGCATCATGATCCCTTCCATGAGGGCTTGGCCCCCCACGCTGGTGCGGAACCGCTCCTTGGGTTGATTGTTCTGTTCCATATTGCTCCTTTGCGCTGCTTATTCTTCCGATTCCGGGCAGGGCTGGGGATAATGGGGGAGCCGGATGGTAACGGTGGTTCCCTCCCCCAGCTGGCTGGCGATCTCCACCGACCCGTCCATGGCGGTGACGATCTCCTCCACCACGGCCAGTCCGATGCCGCTGCCCCGCTCGGCGTTCTTTCCCTTAAAGAATTTCAGTTTTACGTTTTCCAGGTCCTCAGGGGAGATGCCCCGCCCTTCATCCCGGATACAGATGTATACATTATCCACCTCGCTGAGAAGCTCCAGATGGATGGTGCTTCCGGGTGAGGAATACTTGATGGCGTTGTCCAGCACATTCACCAGGACCTGGCGCAGCCGGTTGGGGTCCGCCCAGACCGGGACCATGAGCTCCGGTTCCTGGTAATCCAGGGCAATGCCCAGGCTGGTCATCCGGGGCTGGACAAAGAGGGCCACGTCGGTGACCTCCGCCACCAGGTCCAGGCTTTCACATTCCAGCTGGACCCCGTTCTGGAGGCGGGAGAAATTGAGCAGCTCCTCCACCATGTTGTAGAGGCGGTCCGCCTCCTGGCCGATGATGGCGATCCCCTTCCGGTAGTTTTCATCCTCCGGGTCCCGGATGGCGGAGATGGTCTCGATCCAGCCCTTGATGCTGGTGAGGGGGGTGCGGAGCTCGTGGCTCACCGAGGAGATAAAGTCGTTCTTCATCCGCTCGGTCTTTCCCAGATCCTCCGCCATCTGGTTGATGGTCTGGCAGAGGCGGCCCACCTCGTCCTGATAATGGGTGGGAGGGAGCCGGACCTCCAGGTCTCCCCGGGCGATCCGGGTGGCGGTGGCCTCCACCCGGGCCAGGGGCTGAACGATGGACCGGATGAAATAGAGCCCTGACAGAAGGCTCCCGCCCACCACCAGAGCAGCCATAACCAGACTGATGAGAGCATACTGGCTGATGGTCTGGTCCACCAGGGTCAGGCTGGTGACCATTCGGAGGGCGGCGATTTCCCCCACGGGATAGGGGGCCAGCAGGGTGATGCTCATGACCTTTTCCCCCTGGGAGGTGCGGTAGATGCTCTCTCCCTGGCCTTCCACGCTTTCCAGGGCCTGGATGAAGTCATCCTGGGAGAAGAGCCCTGCCTCCTTCTGGCCGCTGGAGGTGGAGATGATCCGGCCCTGGCTGTCCAGGAGCATGAACTCGTAGGATTCCTTGGCGTCAAACTGTTCTACCATCCGCCGGAGGGCCAGGCTGCGGGCATTGGCGGTGGCGCTGTCGTTGGCGGAGAGGGTGATTTCCAGCTGGGCCGTAATGGTGGAAAACCGGCTCTGGATGCTCTGACGCACGGCGCCGTACATGGATTGGTAGGTGTTGTAGAGGAAGAAGACCTCCACGGCAATGGCCGCCAGGAGGGTAAAGAGCAGTCCGCCCCGGAGCCATCGCCTGGTAATGCTCATCTTCCCTTCCTCCCTTCTTTCCGGCGGTTACTTTCCGTCTGCGGACCAGCGGTAGCCGTAGCCCCAGACCGTAAGGATATGCTTGGGATCGCTGGGCTGGTCCTCCACCTTCATCCGAAGGCGGCGGATATTCACGTCCACGATCTTTACATCCCCGTAATAGTTTTCTCCCCAGACCCCTTCCAGGATCTTTTCCCGGACCAGGGCAGTACCGGGATTCTTGAAGAACAGTTCCATGATCTGGAACTCCACCTGGGTCAGGTCCACCGGCTCCCCGTTTTTATAGAGGATCCGGCTCCGCTGGTCCAGAATAAAGGGCCCGCTGACCAGCTGGTCCTGATCCTCCCCTTTGGCGGGCTGGCTCCGCTGGACCCGCCGGGCCAGGGCCTCCAGTCGAGCTACCAGCTCGTTGACGCTGAAGGGTTTGGTCATATAATCATCCGCCCCAATGGAGAGCCCCCGCACCTTGTCCGATTCCTGGGACTTGGCGCTGAGGATGATGATTCCCATGTCCGGGTTGTCCCGGCGAAGGGTCTCACAGAGGGAGAACCCGTTCATCCCGGGGAGCATCACATCCAGGAGGGCCACATTGCAGGGGCCTGCGGAGTGGAGAAGCTGCAGTCCTTTCTCAGCGCTGCCCGCCTCCAGCACCTCCCACCCGGCCATGGTCAGGTTGAGGGCGATCATCTCCCGGATGCTCTGCTCATCTTCTACCACCAGAACTCGTTTCATAGAGATCCCTTCTTTCACTCATGATTACAGAATCACAGTTCCTTCTGATACATTGTAAATGTCCAGGCCGGGATAGGTAGCCCCGATCTTTACCTGGACCTGCTGGCTTCCAATATAGGCGATCCGGGTATAGTCTCCCCGGCTCTCGCTGGGATAGGCCACCCGCACATAAAGATAGGCTTCCTCTGTTTCCCGGTCGCAGACCATCCACCCCATCTCGCTGGGGCGGAGGCAGGCGGTCTCTTTCAAGGAGACGGGAAGAGGAAGGAAAAAGTTGTATTCCGTATCCCACACCCCGAATTCCACCAGAGGATCCTCCGGGTTGGTAAAGTCCATCCACTCCAGGGCGGCTGCCCGGTGTTCCAGCTCCGGGTCTATATCCCAGGCCACCTGCTGCGGGATGCAGACTACCTGATCCCCTTTCAGGTCCCGGCTGGTGAGGATGCTGCTGTACCGCTGGGTGCCCCCCGGCAGTTCCTCCATTTCCTCCGCCTGGTAATAGACCAGCCGTCCCTGCTCGGAGTCATACATGAGGATGATGCTACCCAGGCTGTTGCCGCTGTTGCCCAGATATCCGTCCACCACCAGGTAGGGGGTGCCCTGCCTGTCCACCCCGGGGGTAAGGCCGGCGCATCCTGCAAAGGTGCCCTGGCCCACCGTCAGCTGCTGGCTTACATGGAAGCTGCCCTCCCGGTTGGTGAGGACCTGAAGGTCCACCTTTCCCTCCTCGTTTTCCGGCAGAACCAGGATCAGGTCCTGGGCGCCGCTGCCGCTAAGGTCGGCCAGGAGGAGCTGGGAATAGGTCTGCTGAAGAAGATTGACCAGTTCCCCCGATTCCTGGGCATAGACCGCCAGATAAAGGCTGGTCTGGGGGCTGCCGTATCCCACCAGGATCTGACTGTCTGCCGTTCCTTTCAGGGATGCCACTGTTACCGAGTTCACCTCGGAGGCAAGCCCCTCCTCCCAATCTACCACCTGCCACTGGGCCTGGTCGTCCTGTTCCAGCAGGGCCAGGCTTACATTCTGGCCGGTGCTCTGGAGGGTGAAGAGAACCGCCGCATCCTGATTGCCGTCCCCGTTCCAGTCCCCAAACACAAAGGGGGATAGATATTCCCCGGTGGTGGGGAATTTCAGTTGGACGCTCTCCCCCAGGTAGGCGTTGAGGGCCTGCTGGATGGCGCCGGTCTCCCCGGTACCCTGGGGGGCCCGGAGAAGCTTCTCCGTGTCGGTCATATTCCCGCAGCCCGCCAGGGAAAGGGCCAGGGCCAGAACGGCCAGCATCCTGCCTCCCTTCATGGTCCCTCCCCCTTTCTTTTTCTCGCAGACTTTAAATGTCAGTATACCACATTCTGCCCTTTCCTACAAGCAAAAAGGCGCTCCCGAAGGAACGCCTTTTCTTTCCTGCAAATCAGTATCCCTGGGCCTCCTGCCCTGCCAGGATCTTCACCGCCCGGCTGGTGCCCAGGCGGTCCGCCCCCAGGGCAATGAACCGCTCCATATCCTCCCGGGTGGAAATTCCCCCGGCGGCCTTGATCTTGCAGCGGCCGGCCACGCACCGTGCAAAGAGCTCGATGTCCTCAAAGGTGGCTCCGCCGGTGGAGAAACCAGTGCTGGTCTTGATGAAGTCCGCCCCGGCCTGGGGGACGATATCACACATGATCTCCTTCTCCTCCTGGGTTAGCAGGCAGGTCTCGATGATGACCTTCAGGACCTTGTCCCCAATGGCTTTCTTGATGGCGGCGATCTCGTCCCGCACAAAATCGTATTCCTTGTTTTTCAGCCGTCCGATGTTGATGACCATATCCACCTCGGAAGCCCCGTTCTCAATGGCGGTCTTGGCCTCAAACACCTTGCTGGCGGTGTCCATGGCGCCCAGGGGGAAGCCAACCACGCAGCAGACCGGCACCCGGCCGGCCAGGTACTCCACCGCCTGCTTCACATAGCAGGTATTGATGCAGATGGAAGCGGTGTGAGCCGCCATCGCCTCGTCGCAAATAGTCTGGATCTGGGGCCAGGTGGCCTCCGGCTTAAGGAGGGTATGGTCCACCCGGGCAAGGATTTCCTGATCGGTCATCTGTACATTCCCTCCATTTTGCAATGTTTGCACTGGTGTGCTTTGTGCAGGCCAATGGCCGACATGACCACCCCTACCACAGACAGGACCAGGGCCAAGATCCCCAGCACCAGGCCTGCGATCCGGAAACCGGCGCCACGCATAAATTTCATATTACTCTCCTCCTTTGGGTTCTTTTTTGAAAATAAAGAGTTTACTGAAAAGATAGTTGGACAGGATGACCACCACCTGGCTGAACAATTTCACTCCCAAATTCCAGATTTTCACATATTCGGTGGAGATTGCCAGGCTTCCCATCATGAAGGTGACCCAACCCACGGGAATCAATTTCGGGCCCAGCAGGGTGACCCCGATAAAGAGGATGACCTGGTCCAGCACTGCGGTGCCCAGCCGACAGAGGATAAAGCTGAAAAATTCCCGCACCGCCTGCTTTCCCTTGGACTGGCTCTTAAAAACCCAGAGCCGGTTGGTGGTGTAGGCGAAGAGAATGCAGATGGCGTTATTGAGGATGTTCCCTGCCCCGGCGGCAAAACTGCTGCCCACGAAATGGTCAAAGAGGGTAAAGATCAGAATATTCAGCAGGGTCGCCAGTCCTCCGAAAAACAGATAGGCCAGACCCTCGTAATATTTTTGGAAAAGCGCTTTCAGCTTATTCATAAACCTTCTCTCTTCTCTTTTTATAATCCGTTTTCAGTGTACCACAACCGGAGCCGGGGCGCAACCATTCCCCGCAATTAAAAAACCGCCCTGGATGCTCCAGGGCGGCTGGGATATGCAGGATTGGAAATTACTCGGCGTCCTCGGCCTCGGCGTTCTCCAGAGCCTTCATGCTCAGGCTGATCCGCTTCTTGTCGAAGTCCACATCCATCAGCTTGACGGTGACCTCGTCGCCTACCTTCAGCACATCGGATACCTTGTTGACCCGGGTGTTGGAGATCTCGCTGATATGGACCAGACCGTCAATGCCGGGCAGGATCCGAACGAAAGCGCCAAAGTCAGTGATGCTGACCACGGGAGCGGTGAAGATGCTGCCCAGAGGATACTCGTTCTTCAGCTTCTCCCAGGGATTGTCCTCAGCCTTCTTGTAGCCCAGGCTGACCTTCTGGTTCTCGGGATCCAGCTCCTTGATGTAAACTTCCACCTGGTCGCCTACATTCATCACCTCACGGGGATGCTTGATCCGGTTCCAGCTCAGCTCACTGATATGGCACAGGCCGTCCACGCCGCCGATGTCCACAAAGGCGCCGTAGGAAGTCAGGCTCTTGACCACGCCCTGGCAGACCTGGCCCTCCTGAGCGTTGGCCCAGAAAGCCTCCCGCTTGGCCTTGTTGGCCTCGGCAGTGACCTTGTTGATGCTGCCCACGATCTTACGGCCGGCGCACTCGGTGACTACCAGCTGTACGTGCTGTTTGAGCAGCTTGGTGTAATCCTCATCACGGCGCAGGGTAGCCTGGCTGCGGGGCACAAATACCTTGACCCCCTTGACCAGAACGACCACACCGCCCTTGTTGGTCTCAGTAACGTCGCCTTCCACGACCTCGCCGGACTCGCAGGCCTGAGCGATTTCCTCCAGACCCTTGCGGGCTTCCAGCTTCTTCCGGGACAGCATATCCACGCCGTCCTGGTCGTTGGTCTTCTCCACTACAAACTCCATCTCATCGCCCACCTTCACCAGGTCGCCGATGGATGCAGAAGAATCATCGGTCAGCTCGCTCAGCTTGCATACGCCGGTGTGTGCGCCGCCGATGTCAACAAAGATCTCGTTGTTATTGATGCTGGTGATCTTGCCCTTTACCACTTTGCCCACAAACACCCGATTGCTTTCAGCCTCGGACTCGGCCAGCAGCTCGGCAAAGCTCTTTTCCATGGTTTCGCTCATACTATTAAGTACCTCCTCAATTATGGACGATGGCGTGGAAGCCCCGGCCGTTACACCCACTGTTCCCGCCCCATCCCACCAGGATGGATCCAGGTCTGCGGCGGTCTCCACCGACACAGCTTTGGTATAGCGGGCAGCGACTTGTACCAGCTTTTGGGTATTGGAGGAATGATGACCACCAATGACGATCATGAGATCGCATTTTTGGCTGAGGTCCTCCGCCTCCTGTTGCCTCGTCCCCGTTGCACTACATATTGTATCAAAAACAAACGCATTTGTATAGACTTTTTTTATAAAGTCCACGCATTCTAACCATTTTGTAACCTGGAAGGTGGTCTGTGCCACAGCATAGACGAGGGTGTCGGAGGGAATGTTTTTGGAGTATTCCTCCAGCTTGGCCAGGGTGTCGAAAACAAACACTTTTCCCCCGGAATGTCCCACAATTCCTCGTACTTCCGGGTGATTTTCATCCCCGGCCACCAGCAGCAGCGCCCCTTCGCCCCGGGCTTTTTCCGCCAGGCGATGGATCTTGGATACAAAGGGGCAGGTGGCGTCATGGCACACCAGGCCACGTGTATTTATTTCGTCATAAACCGAGGCAGGGACCCCATGGCACCGGATGACCACCTCGTATCCGTCTGGGATCTGGTCCAAGGAATCGGCGGTGATAACGCCCTTTTCCTCCAGGTCCCGGACCATCTGGTCGTTGTGGATGAGGGGGCCCAGGGTGGCCACCTTATGGCCCTGGGCCACCAGGTCGTAGGTCATCTTGACCCCCCGGTCCACCCCAAAGCAGAACCCGGCGGTTTTAGCCAGCAGTATCTTCATGGTGTTCCTCCTCCGGGACAGCGGTCCGGGCCGCCCGCCGCTGGGGCAGGGGCTGGTCCGGCATCCAGTCCGGCTTGTTCTCCTGGTACAGCTGCCGCCAAGCGTCCTCCACCAGGTGTTTGTTCTCCCGCAGCCTGGCGGAGCTGGGCTTCCCGTCCTCCCCCAGCTGAGGGGCGGGGATGGGGGCGCCAAAGCAAACCTTCACCTTGCAGAAGAGGTGCATCTCCCGGTCCCTGGTGCAGTAGATGATCCGGCAGGGGATGAGGGGGGCATTGGCCTCGGCAGCCACCACAAAGGCGCCGCTCTTCAGCTTGCCGGGCCAGCCGTCATTTTTGCTTCGGGTGCCCTCGGCGAAGATCAGGACCCCCCGGCCCTCCCGGCAGCCCTCGGACACATGGTCCAAAAGCTGGGTGTCCCCTTTTCCCCGGGCCACTGCCACCGCCCCGAACTGGGTAAAGATCCATTTCAGAAGGGCGTTTTTGAAAAGTTCTTCCTTGGCCAGGACCAGCATCCGCTTGCCCCAAAACCGGGCGATGACCACAAAGACCGGGTCGATGGCGGAGATATGGTTGGGGACGATGACAAAGGAGCCCTGGGTGGGGATATTCTCCCGGCCCACCACCTGGATCCGGAAGGCCAGATGCCAGAGCACCCAGGCTCCGGTAAGGCAAATAACGTAGATCATCTCTGCCCCGCCTTTCCCCGGATCACCTCTTTCAGGGCTTCCAGGCTTTCCTCCAGATTCAGGTGACTGGTATCCACCAGCACGGCATCCTCCGCCTGGCGGAGGGGGGCGATAGCCCGGTGGGTATCCTGATAATCCCGCTGGCGGATGTCTGCCAGCACCTGGTCATAGTCCGGGGACTGGCCCTTTTCCACCAGCTCCTTGTACCGGCGCTGGGCCCGGGCCTCATCGCTGGCGGTGAGGAAGATCTTGACCTGGGCGTGGGGCAGGATGACGGTGCCGATATCCCGGCCGTCCATCAGCACGTTGTTGGCCCGAGCCAGGTCCCGCTGGGTGTCCAGCAGGAACTGCCGCACTGCCGGGATGGCGGAGACGCCGCTGGCGGCCATTCCGATCTCCTCCGCCCGGATGGCGGTGCTCACATCCTCCCCGTTGAGATAGATATGCTGGGTCCCCTCCTCCAGCCGGATGTCCAGCCGGATGTCCGGAAGCAGGGGTTCCACCTGGTCTGCCGCCTTGGGGTCAGCCCCCTGCCGCACAGCGTAGAGGCCGATGGCCCGGTACATGGCCCCGGTATCCACATAGAGGTATCCCAGGTCCCGGGCCAGCTGTTTTGCCAGACTGGACTTTCCTGCCCCGCTGGGGCCGTCGATGGCAATGTTGATCATGGTTTTTACCGTCCTTTTTCAAAATGCTCTGGCCGCCGCCTGGGCGGTGGAGAAGGCGATCTGGAGGTTGTATCCGCCGGTGTAGGCGTCCAGGTCCAGCACCTCCCCCGCAAAGTACAAACCGGGGCAGAGCTTGCTTTCCATGGTTTTGGGGTTCACCTGGCTTACATCCACCCCGCCGCTGGTGATGACGGCGTGGTCCAGGTCTCCCCGCCGGGTGATGGGGACCCGGAAATGCTTCACCAGTTCCACCAGGCGGCGCTTTTCCTCCCGGGTGATCTGGTTGGCCTTGGTCTGGGGGTCGATCCCCCACCGGCGGACCATCACCGGCTGCATACTGGCAGGGAGCAGCTTGACCAGAGCCCCCTGGGCCGACTTGTTGGCCAGAAGAGCGAAATCCTGGGTGATCCGCTTATAGAGGGTATCCGGGTCCAGGGCCGGCTTCAGGTCGATCTCCGCCGTCCAGGTATGCTGCTTCATATTTTTGATATAGCAGCTGGCGGAGAGGGTGAGGGGCCCGCTGATCCCAAAATGGGTAAAGAGCATCTCCCCCTGCTGGGAGAAAACTGCCTTGTTGTCCTGATAAAGGGTGAGGGTGACATTTTTCAGGGCCAGCCCCATCATTTTGGGGCAATCCGGGTCAGGGCTGACCAGGCTGCAAAGGCTGGCCACCGGGGGCACGATCTTGTGTCCTGCCTGGGAAGCCAGCTTGTAGCCGTCTCCCCGGCTGCCGGTGCCGGGGTAACTGACCCCGCCGGTGGCAATGAGGACGGCGTCCCCCTTCCAGCGGCGGCCAGTGTCGTCCTCCACCCCAATGCACCGCCCCTCCTCCAGAAGGAGCTTTGTCACATGGGCGGAGCGGATGTCCGCCCCGGAGGCGTAGGTGAGAAGGGCCTGGCGGATATCCTCCGCCTGATCCGACACCGGGAATACTCGGCGCCCCCGCTCTGTTTTCAGGGGGACCCCCAGTTCCTGGAAGAGGGCCATGGTTTTGGCCGGAGGCCAGCTGTACAGGGCCGAATAGAGGAACCTGGGATTGGTCCGGACATTCTGGAGAAAGGTCTGCTCGTCGCAGTGGTTGGTCAGATTGCACCGGCCCTTGCCGGTGACCAGGATCTTTTTCCCGGGGATCTCGGAGTGCTCCAGCACCGTGACGGTGTGGCCCATCCGGCTGGCAGCTCCCGCCGCCATCAGGCCGGCGGCGCCGCCGCCCACAATGATTATCTCTGCCACGGGCGCACCTCCCAGCCGGTATAGATGCCCAAAAGAGCATAAACCATAAGAAGCGGGTGGACTGTGGCCAGATACATGACATAGGTGCCGATCTGGAAGGCAGCCACCTCCATGAAGGCAATGAGGAAGACCCGGAGGAGGGCCATTCCCAGCAGACCAGTGAGGATCCACCAGACCAGCCAGTCCCGGCGTTCCTTCATCCGGAACGCCTTCCGCATTTGTAAAAAGAGGGCCAGGACCAGGGCCAGGGGCAGGGCCACAGAGTAGACCAGCCGCACCCCGTTCAGCCCCAGATAGGCCAGCTTCTGGAGGGGGCTGTAATAGGGCAGATCGCTCCCCTCCTGGGCGGCGGCGTTGGCGGAGGACCCCAGATAGTCCTCATAGACCGCCAGCTCCTCCGCCGTCCCGATGGACCGCTGGTCGGCGTAATAGGGTTCACAGTCCTGGAAGGCGGCGCAGAACCAAAGGCTGTACCCAGCCTCCTGCACCACCGGCAGGATATATTCGCTCCGCACCGAGGGAGCGGTACCCGACCGCCTGCCCCCTTCCGAGGGGAGAAGGCCGCTGTCACAGGCGGCATTGATCTCATCCGCCACCTGCTGCCAATAGCTTTGGGCGGTGAGGGCCGTTTCATACTTTCCCTCCTGCTGGGCTGCCAGCCGGACCGCCCAGTAGAAGCCCCCTGCCCGGTAGTCCCCGGACGTAGGGTTCATATAGCTGTTTCGGATGGACTCGTCCTCCTCCAGCCAGTATTGCAGGCAATCCATGGCATCGGTGGCGTCGTAGATCTTCTGCCGCACCTCATAGGGCACCGACACCAGGGGGACGAATTCCTCTTCCTCCACCCGGTTCATGGCTCCCATAGCCTGGGAGAAGCTGCCGTAGGAGAAATCCGAGAGAGTGAACACCCCATAATATGCCAGGTTGATCCCTGCAAAGACCCCCAGCACTCCGGCGGTGACTGCCGCCGGGAGAAGAAGGGAAAGGCACCGGAGCGCCTTCCGGTCCAGGGATTTTTCCCGCAGGATGAACCAGACCAGGATCCCGCTCCCTGCCAGCAGGAAGGGAGCCAGCCAGTAGCCGTCCTCCCGGCAGAGCCAGCTGGAGGCCAGCCCCAGCCCGGCCAGCAGCTGCCAGCCCAGGCTGTATTTCAGGGGCTTCTGATACCGGAGGGCATATCCCATCACCCCTGCAAAGAAGAAGAGGCAGAGGGCGGGATAGATGCTGTCCCGGTAGACCCGGAGGGTGAAGCTGGCCATGGCGGAGGGCAGGAAGACCATAAGAGCAAAGCCTGCCAGCCGGGCCCACCGCTTTTCCACCACCGGCGCTGCGGACTGGACCAGAGCCAGGCAGCCTGCCGCCCAGAGAAGCTGGTTTGCCCCCAGGTAGGGCAGGCGGAGAAAATGGATCAGGGCCAGCCAAAGGGGAAACAGCATATGTTTGGAGAGGGTGAGCCAATCGTAGGGGCCCAGCCACTGACCTGCCGTCAGGTTCTGGGCCGCCCGGAACATCAGTTCATCATCAATGGGGGCGCCCCCCACCCAGACGTAGGTGTTCTGGAAAAAGCTCAGGAGGAACTTGATCCCCGTCAGGAGGATCACTCCCAGCCAGAACCAGGAGACAGGGATATCCTTTTGGGAAAAGCGATGTTTCATTTCTGGATCTTCTCGATACTTTCTACAAAATACTGCTGTTTCTTGAACACAGTGTCCAAAATCAGAGAGAGATATTTCACCACCAGGGTCATGATGGCAAACAGGCCGCTGAACCCGCAGGTGATGACGAACATGGTGGTGGTCCACCCTTCAATGGGATGGCCGGCCACCGTGACCGCCAAAGTATAAACGAGCTCTGCCAGAGCCAGCACCAGCATGGCCAGGGTGATGCCAAAGCTGATCCGGTACCCGGCGGTGGTGTAAAGGAGCAGACTGTTGACCCCCAGGTCCAGATCCTGGAAGTGGACGGCCTGGCCCTGGTATTCCAAAGTTCCCATCTTCAGGCCGCTGGCGGCGTAAGCCGCTTTCCGGTAGGGCAGATAGGCGCTGACCGCATGGACCTTGTTCACCGCCCGGCGGGAGACCAGGCGGAAAGCCTCGGTGCGAAGGCGGTAGGCGGAACCGCTGTACCGGTTAAAGAGCCGGTAGAAGAGGCGGCTCCTTCCCCCGCAGCGGGAGGGGCAGACGTTTACAATGTCATTCCCTTCCATGGCCTTCCGGTAGGCTTCCCAGATGAGGGAGGAATCCCAGTTCATTCTGATATCGTCGAACTCATACACATAGTCTCCAATGGAGATATCCAGCCCGGCGTTCATGCACTGTTCCACTCCCTGGCGGAGGCTCATGTGGAGGATGGTCAGGGGCTTGGTCATCTGGGCGGCAAACTCCCGCAGCCGTTCCAGGGCGGAGGCGGGGGCGCAGTCATTGACCACTACCAGCTCATATTGGGCGAAATGCTCCTCCAGCCGGTCAGAGAGCTCGGTGAAAAAGCCCTGGACATCCCCCCCCTCCGGGCCCAGATAGACCACGGCGGAGACAAAATTCTTTTCTTTTTCCTGATTATTCATGGAGCAGCACCTCGTCCAAATCATATACGGTATTGATCTTCCCGGACAGCACGCTCACCAGCCGGGGGCTGGCGCTCATTTCCCGGATGACGGTTGGCCGGGAGTCGTCGATCTCGCTGGCCTTGAGGATAGGCTTCATGCTGAACAGGCTTTTATAATACTCAAACCCGAATTCCTCCCGCAGGTATTTCCGGGCCAGCTGGCTCATGTAAGGCCAGGCGCTGGCAGGCTTTCCAGGACACTCGTTGCAGTTGTAGAGGCTGCCGGGGCGGCATTTTCCGCCGCTTTCTTCCTGGCAGGGGAAGGTGGCCACCGACTCCCGACTGGTCTGGTGAGGGGTAAAGGTGACGCTGGTCAGGCTGTGAAGCCCGGTCTTTCCAAAGGGCATGATGCTGAAGAAGGGCCCGTCCATAACGGTGATACCGGTGTTCTTCAGGGAATCGCTGACGGTGCAGAGGATGATCTCGCAAAGCTCATACTTGATCTTGAAGGGCTCCATCCCCAGCATGGCGTGGATGTCATTGACTCCCGCATAGGTGGCGTTGAGAAGGAATCCGGTGCGGAAGGTCTCCCCCGCCGCCTCCACCTCCCACAGGTCTCCCAGGTTATGGATGGCGGTAGGCTGGGCACTGTACCGGATGGTCACGTTGGTGAGGGAGGCCAGCTGCTCCAGAAACCACTCTTTCAGGATCTGGGCGTCATAGGTGTATTCCTGGGTAAGGAAGGCTCCATCACACATTCCGGGGTTAAAGTATTTTTCGGTGGGGAGGCGGTCACACCGGATCCCCGCATCCCGGCAGAACTTTTCAAATTCCGGGCCATTGGTCCAGCTGAAATGGGCGCTGGTGGCGTAGACCTGGTCGAACTCCGTCAGGTTGCAGAAGCCGTAATCCCGGCAGAACCGGTCGAAGTAATGGGCACTCTTGATGGCGGTGGAGAAGCTGCGGGGATAGTGGTATCCCATGTGGACCCGGGCCTGGTTGATGTAGGTGGCCCGCATGAAGGGGCCTGCGTCCCGCTCCAGCACCAGCACCCGCTGGCCTGCCTCCCCGCATTTCAGAGCACTGTAAAGACCGTAGAGCCCGGCACCCAGAATGATCTTATCATATTGTTCCATGGCGCTTTCCTTTCAGGGACGGTACTTCCCCGCCAGGGTGGCAAAGAGGATCCTCAGCAGGTCGGTGTTCCCTCTCATTCCCTTGATCTTGGTGGGGGCGGGCTGGTTTTTGGGGTAGGCCCGGGTCACCGGGACCTCGCACCCTTTCAGTCCCAGCTGCTCCGCCCGGACGCTCAGGTAGGTCAGCAGCTCATACCCGGCAAAAATATCCCGGAAGGGCTGCACTGCCGGGTGCCGCAGATAAGCTCCGCTGTAAGCCCGGTAAGCGTTGGTGGTATCGGTGTACCAGTGCCCGGCCGCCAGGCTGATGAGGGGGGCATGGATAAGCCGCACCGCCCAGTACCGCACCTTTGGGGTGTTGACGGCCTTGCCCCCCTTGATAAACCGGCTGCCCTGGACCAGGTCATATCCCTGGTCCAGTTTTTCAATGAACAGGGGCACGCTCTCGATGCTGTCCTTGTCGTTGCCATCAATAGTCAGGACCCCTTTGTATCCCCGCTCCAGGGCAAACCAGAGTCCCATCCGAAGCTGGGCCCCCTGTTTGCCGGGGCCGGTCTTCACCAGAAGGGTGTTCACCCCCCGGGCTGTAAGGCCATCAGGCTCCATGCTGCCGTCGGTGCTCCCCCCATCGCAGAGGATGATATCCACCAGGGCGTCCACCCCGGCGGCCTTGGCCCGGTCCAGCTGGCGCAGGATCCGTTCCCCCTCGTTGATGATGGGGACGAGCAGACAGTATTTTGTTTTTTTCTCTTGAAATTCCGTGCAGGTAAAATCCGGCACGCCTTTGAGATCCTTGTATTCCATCTGTTCCTCCCGTATCTCCCATACTAAGCCATGGGAATGGTTTAGTCCAGGGTATCCCCCCGGCAAAGCTGCAAGTTTTCCACCTGGGCAGTTTGATCTCCCCAAAGGAGCAGCGAAAGGCTGTCTGCTCCCGGCTGGTACCAGGCAGGCTCGCCGCTGACCCGGATTTTATACCGGTGAGTTCCCTCCACCACCTTAAACTGGAACTGGGCGATGGATTCCCCCTCCCGCAGCAAGGTAAGGGATATGTTTTCCTGTTCTCCTCCAGTATAGGTAAGGGTAAATTGGATATAATTTCCCTCCGCCTTATCCCGGTCTGTCAGGTCCAGAATGGCGGTGACTGCCTGGCCGACGCCTGTGGCTCCCTCCTCCTGCAGAACCATGAGAGGCTCCGCTTCCAGAGGATCCTCCTCCCCCCAAATCAAGGGCAGGTAGCGCAGCGTATGCAGGTGTTCCCCTTCTTCTGCCAGGGAGCTCACCCCCTCCAGACCTTCCAACTTAGCCTGCTGGGTTTCAAGCAGATCGTTTCTGCACCAGACCGTATACCGGCTTACGGTACACAGAGGCGTGTAGTTTTGAGACAGGTACTCTCCCACCAGGTAATACCGCTGATAGAAAGAAAGACTGTCCAGACTGCCCTTGGAAAAATCTGCCCAAGTCAGAAGATATACGCAGTCTGCTCCGGCACATTGGCCGATGAAGCATTGTTGGGCATATTCCCCGTTCAACAGCCCGGGACTCTGATTCACATAGGTGGGTTTGTACCGCCCTGTCAGGGCATAAAGCAGTGTATCATCGGTAAAATCAATATAAGTTTGGTCCGGCTCCAGGGTCGCATCCAGAAGCGTTTTCAGGGGGATGTAACAATCCTCTGTCTCTGTAGAGAGGACGGTGCGTACCTGGGTAAGGGGAGCGCTGTATTCCTGGTACTGTTCCACACTGCCCAGGCCGTCGGCCAGGGAACCGTTCCAGGCCAAAGTACCCCCTCCCGTCAGGGTGAGCAGCACCAAAGACAGGGTATATCCCCCGGCCAACACCAGTCCGGGCCAGTTCTTTTTTCCCTTCTCCCACAGGTAGACCGCCGCCAAAGGCAAAAACAGCAGAGCCGTACCCATGAGAGGGAAGAGGTTATTGTAGCTTTCTGCCGCCGTGTGACGCACCAGAGACCGTTGAAAATTGACCAGATAGGCCACCGCCAGAGCAAAAAGCACCCCACCCTTTGGTTCGGCAAAGCTAGATCTTTTCCACTCGAGAAAGACAGCCGCAGCAGTCAGTACCACCAGAGCAGGGATCACCAGGTAAGCGGTCCAATACCCTGCTCCTTCTCCCAAAGTTGCCCCGCTCCAAACCTGGCTGGACAGAGCCGTAGCCAGCAGTTCCTTCAACCGGCTGATCAAGGGTACTCCCCTGTAAAAGGTCAAGGCTGCCATCGACCCAAGTACCAGCGCAACACTGGTCAGCCCGGTTCCCAGGGTCCTGCCCAGTTTACGCCACTGCTGCCGCCCCACCAGGGATACAAGAGCCGCAGCGGCAACGCCAAAGGTGACGGAGGTCCCCACATCCAGCACATAGAGAATACCGCCTCCGCAGGCCAGCCAGAGGGCAAAGTGCCGGGGCAGCCGGTCCTGTTCCAGATACCTCCCCAATAGCAGGAATACTCCCAACAGGATGGCATAATACTCCGCCAGGGCCACATCGGACCGCCACGGGAAGAAAAGGACAAGACAGGCCGCAGCCCATGCCGGTGTGTATTTTTTCAGGAAGAAATACAGGGAGATGGAGGCCAGCGGCAAAACCGAGTAACCGTACCAAAGGGAGCCCAGCGCATCCCCCGATAACAGCCGGTAAAGGGCTGCCGGGAGGAAACTTCGGAGCATATGTGCATCAAAATTCTGTATAATGGGGAATTCCCCATATTGAAACAGCTGGTAAACCGCCATTCCCGTGTTGGCACTTTCAAACAGCTCATTCGGGGGGACAAGCTGGACCGGCAGCTGCCCGACCAGCATGGCCATCCCCAGAATCAGAAAGACATAGATTTTCTCCGTTCCTTTTTCCCCTGGCTCCCCTCTTTTCAGCAGGAAAAGCAGCCCGCAGGCCAGAACCGGCAGGAAGGCCAGCATAAGGATATGTCTTCCCTGCAGGGAGATCAAAATCCCGTGCTGTGCCAGAAGAATTCTTCCTTCGTAGAGCAGGGAAATCAGTACGCCGCCCAGGCTCAAAGGCCAAAGATGATCCCAGCTCAAAGCCGGGATCCAGGTCCGGGCTGCTGTTATCCCCAGTGTGAGGACAAGGTAGATGAGGACTGACGCCGCCCAGGGCAGATCCCAGCCCAGAACACCGGCCAAAGCCCAGGCCACCGGCAGGAGTCCGGCTGGGAGAAGGAAACTGACCAACTGTTCCCCGGCCGAAATCCCAAAGAGAAGAAACAAAAGCTGGATGCAAGCCCCGGACACCAGGATCAGATCCCCCTGATTGGGCTCCCATCCGGGGGCATTCCCGCTGACAAAAAGGACCGTCATCCTAGCTGCGCCGCAAAGGCTCCAGAGTGCTGACAGATCCCACTGGGTGGAAGAAAGTTCCTTCTTCCTCTCAGCCGCTCTTTGACAGATGAAGCGGCCGATCCCCCAAAGAGCCACGGGCCCGGCCAGGGAGAGGAGGTACATTACTGTAATCCGGCTTGACACGGACACACCGTAGGTGGTTGCGATCCCCACCACACGGTCAAAGTTTTCCAGTTTCCAAAGCCGATCCATAGGGAGTATCGCCAGGAGAAAAAGCCAAAGGAATCCCAGCTGGATAGCCAGAGTTATCCCTTTCTTTTTTGCTGTCACTTGAACCATCTTATCCAAATACCTCTTTCAAATAGGTCAGGCAGCGGTCCAGGGTGTCACAGTCCGCCGCTTTCATTTCCAGAGAAACATACCCCTTATACCCCACCGCATGGAGGAGCAGGGCCAGTTCCCGGTGGATGGGTCGAGGCTGGATGGGAGTCAGGCCCGGTTCACTGATGTGGATATGGCTCACATATTTCAGGTCGTTCAGATAATCGTTGAGGGATTCTCCATTCTGGATCATGGCGCCCAGGTCCAGATTCACCGAAAGACCGGGAATGTCCAGCTTTTTCACCAGGTCAAAGGCCTGGCGGGTGGTATTGAGATAGTTGGTATTATAAATGGGAGGATTGGCCTCCAGGGCCAGATATACCCCCTTCTGCCCGGCCAGGATCCCCAGCCGGGTGAAGAAATCCTCCGCCTCCTCCGGCCGGTGGTCCGGGGGGCAGTTCCGCTGCCGGGGGCAGCCAAAGACCAGGCTGGGGCAGCGGACAGCCCGGGCAAAGTCAAAGGCCTGGGCGGTGTACTCCTCCAACCGGGCAGCGTCCTCCTGGTTGAAAATATTTCCATTCTGACCGAACCAGATGCTCTGGAGGCTGGGGATCTCCAGCCCGTAATTCTGGTAGAGGTATCCGGCAAAGAGGGCGGCGGAGGAGAGCCTCTCATAGGGCTGCTCCGGAAAGATACGGGTGGGCGCCAGTTCCAGCCCCTGATACCCCAGCTCCTTCAGCCGGGCATAGACCCGCTCGTCTTCCTCTTTGGTCCAGCCCAGATTGCTGGCTGCCAGTTTGATGGCCATGGGTTCACTTCCATTCCTTCATAAAGTTGCAGATATCCGCCAGTTCCTCCTCCCGGGTGAGGAGGTATCCCTCCTGTCCCCCCAGAAGCGGAGCATACCGGCTGCGGAGATCGTAATCGTAGGGCGGGGCGGCGGTGGCGTTCTCCCACACCTTCCCGGTGAGGGCGGTGTACACCTCCCCCGCCGACACCGGCGGAGTGGTGAGGTTAAGGAGGGTCAGCTCCTGTTCCAGGGCCCGGGTGATATCCTTCCAGAGGCGGCTCAGGTTGTAGTACTGGTACCGGCTGGCGCTGTGGGTAAAGGCCAGGGCATTAAAGTCATTGCCGGCAAAAAACTCTCGCAGGGCCTTCCGGTCCGCCTCTTCCGTCAGTTTATAAAATCCGTTGTCTGCCAACTGGTAGTTTTCCCTTACCAGCCGACTTTTCTCCGCCAGTTCCCGGTATTTGTCCGGCCGGAGCATAGCGGGGGTGATGGTGTGGAGGTCATAGAGGAAATTCTTTTTCAATCCCTTTCCGTAAAGGGCGGGGAGCCGGACAATGAGGGCCCGGGGAAAGTCCTGGCGGACCCACTGTTCAAGCTGAAGCCGGTTGGCCCCGTAGGGAGCCAGTCCTTCCTTGTCCATGGGGCTGCTCTCGTCCTTTCCCCGGCTATCCTTATATACCGCAATGGAGCTTATAAGGACCAGCTGTTTGGGGGCAATACGGCGGATATTTTCCCTTGCCTGCGCCATGACTGCCAGGTCCGCCTCCGGGTCCTGGTTGGCCAGGAACATGGCAGCGGGAACGCCTGCATAGACGGCCAGGTCCGGGTGGGTGCCATACCCCTCCTGAATGTCCCGGGAGTGGAGGACCATGGAAAAATCATGGGAAAGCATAAGATTTCCTCCCACAAAGCCGGTGCTGCCTACCAGAAGATCCTTCATCCCCGTTTTCCTCCCGTTTGGCGGTATTCCGCCATTTTATGATCTTTTTTATTATACTATTAAACAGTGGAAAAAGCAACGCAAAAGCCGGGTCCCCTAAGACAAAAGGGGTATTTTGTCCGGCTTTTTGCCAAGCCAAAAAGAATCTCCCCGGCCCTGGGGCCGGGGAGATCCCCCGTCAGCTCTGTTTTTTATACCACACATAACCTCCCATACCAATGAGGATGGCGATCCCCACCCCGCTGCGGACCGTGGAGACCATGGCGTCGAACCCTGCCTCCCGGAGGGCATCCTCCTGGGCTTCCTCCTCCCGGGCCAGCTGTTCTTCCACCTCCTGTTGGATCCCGGCGGGAACGCTCTCCTCCCCGGTTTCTTCCTCCGCCTCCAGGGCAAAGGCTGCCAGGGGGATCAGCCCCAACAGCAGCAGTCCGGCCAGTGCGCCCGCCAGCCCTCTCAACCAGATTTTTTTCATGGTTTCCTCCCTTCCCGGCGGCATCGCCGCCCTCCGTGTCTTATTTTACAGTATACCAACCGGGCGGGAAAAAAATCCGTAAAAAAAGGAAGGTCGCAGTCTGTCGTTTTTGCTCCTTTTTCTCCTTCTGCCGGGGGTTCTATTGACATTTCTTTCCCGGAGGGGTATTATACTTCCAAATATGTTTTTAAAAACCAGATGTCGTTTGAGCAAAAAACAGATGGCTCTGTGTTGGAAGGAGAGGCCTATGTCCTGGTCCATTGTAGCCGATTCCAGTGTCAATATGTACCAGATGGAAGATCTGCCCATGGGGGTACACTACTCCACCGTCCCCCTGAAGATCCGGTGCGGAGAACGGGAGTTTGTGGATAACGCCGCCCTGAACACCCGGGAAATGATGGACCTGCTGAACAATTACAACGGTCCCTCCGGCAGCGCCTGTCCCAGCCCCGAGGAGTGGGCGGAAAAGTTTTTGCAGGCCGACCAGTCCATTGCGGTAACCATCAGCAGCCAGCTGTCCGGCAGCTACAATTCCGCCTGCACCGCCGCCAAGATGGTGATGGAGGAACACCCGGAGAAGAAGATCCATGTGGTGGACTCCCTGAGCACCGGGGCAGAGATGGTGTTTGTTGTGGAGCGCTGCGTGGAGCTGATCCGCCAGGGGGCCGACTTTGAGACCATCGCCTATGAACTGGACCATGTGAAGGATTATGTGGGGCTCCAGTTCGTCCTTTGCAGCTTTGAAAACCTGGTAAAGAACGGCCGGATGAGCCGGATCTCCGGCCTGATGGCCGGGGTCCTGGGAATCCGGGCCGTAGGCCGGGCCAGCGCCCAGGGTACCATCGATATGTTCGGAAAAGCCCGGGGAGAGACCAAAGCCCTGGCATTGGTGCTGGAAGAGATGGACCGCTCCGGCTTCAAGGGAGGCAAGGTCTACATTGACCATGTCCACAACCCCCAGGCCGCCCATATGCTGGCCCGGGCCATCACCGCCAAGTGGCCCCAGGCCCAAATCCGGGTGGGGATGTGCGGCGGTCTTTGCAGTTTCTACGCACAGGACCAGGGTCTCATTGTGGGGTATATCCTCAAATAAATATTTCCGCAAGAAAGGGCGCCCGTTCCAACGGAACCGGCGCCCTTTTGCTATCCTGATTTACCGGAGAATGCAGGCTTCCCGGTCGGGGCCTACGCTGATATAGGCGATGGGGCAGCCCACAGCCTTCTCAATGTAGGTCACATAGTCCTGAGCGGCCTGGGGGAGGTCCTCAAACTTGCGGCAGCCGGTGATATCGCAATGCCAGCCGGGGAGATACTCCACCACCGGCTTGGCGGTGTCCAGGGCCTTGCCCATGGGGAACCGGTCAGTGAGGGTTCCGTCCTCCAGCTCATACTTTGCCACCACAGGGATCTGCTCCATGTAGTCCAGCACGTCCAGCAGAGTGAAGGCCAGCTTGTCAGCCCCCTGGCACTCTACCCCATACCGGCTGGCCACCACGTCAAAGGGACCTACCCGGCGGGGACGTCCGGTGGCTGCGCCAAACTCGTGGCCTGCCTCCCGGAGGAAGTTCTTTTCCTCCTCGGTCATGGCCAGTTCGGCGGTGAAGGGACCATCTCCCACGCAGGAGCTGTAAGCCTTCATGACCCCCACGGAGAGATCCAGTTTCCGGCCGGGGATTCCTGCGCCGATGGGGGCATAAGCCCCGATCACATTGCTGGAGCTGGTGTAGGGGTAGATACCAAAGTCAATGTCCCGGAGGGCGCCCAACTGGGCCTCGAAGAGGATCTTTTTCCCGGCCTCGTCCGCCTTGGCCAGGTACTCCCCGGCGTCGCAGATGTAATCCTTGAAGATGGCGGCGTACTTCTCACACCAGGCCCAGAGCTCTTCCAGGTCGGTGGGCTTGGCATGGTAGCAGCCCTCCATCACCAGGTTCTTGGATTCCACAATGGTGGCCAGACGCTTTCTCACGCTGTCGTCCATGTGAAGAAGGTCCCCCATCCGGAGGGTCTTTTTCATATACTTATCGGCGTAGCCGTAGGCGATGCCCCGCTTGGTGGAGCCGAACTGGGCCCCGGTCTTGGAGAGGCGCTCCTCCTCCAGACCGTCCTGCTCCACATGAAAAGGCATACAGATGGTGGCCCGGTCGCTGATCTTCAGGTTTTCCGGGGTGATCTGGATCCCCTTCTCCCGGAGGGCGGCGATCTCCTTGTCCAGGTGAGCGGGGTCAATGAGCATCCCGTTCCCCATGACGCAGACCACCTCGGGCCGGAGGATCCCGGAGGGCAGCAGGTTGAGCACAAACTTCCCCCGGGGATTTTTCACGGTCTGGCCGGCATTGTTGCCGCCCTGGTACCGTACCACGATGTCGTATTCCTGGGACAGCAGGTCCACCATTCGGCCCTTGCCTTCGTCGCCCCAGTTGATGCCGGTGATTGCAGTAAGCATAATTTGATCTCCTTTTTGCAATACATCTAAGACGGCCTTTTCCGTTCAAGGATTGCCCGGGATCCGCTGCCTTTACTAACACTTGCATGATAGCATGAACTTTTTGGTTTGTAAAGCGGCTTTTACTTCTGGTCCTCCACAAACCGGATATTGTCCAGCTGGCTTTTCAGGCTGGCCTTCATGGCGTCGATATAGGCCCGGCGCAGACGGGTCTGTTCCGCCTTTTCCTCCTCGGTGAGGCCCTCCGGAGTCTTGGCCTTGTGAGCCAGCTCGTTGATCCGCTGGATCTCCTGTTGGGTCATGGGTCTTCTCCCCTTTCCTTCTTTTTACCGTTTAGAGTATAGCACAGCGATGTTCCAAACGCAAACAGCCCCCGGTTTTGGTACCAGGGGCTGTTCCTATCTGTAAACATCCGGCCGGATGGAATGGGTTGTCTGGGCCCACCTGAACCTCCGGCTGAAGGCTCTGGCATAGGTGGGGAGCCAGTGGGGCACGGGAAGAGGATTCCCTTCCTGCGCTTGGCTGCATAGCGGGCAGCCTACACCACTACTGTTATGTGGGACAGTCTTTTGATTAGACCCGGCCATACCGGGCGGGTGCTTGTTTTTCTATAAAGTCTCTTTTCGGTAAGAGGCTTCCCTTGATTGTTATCCTACTCCCTGATTATGAAAAATCTGTGAGGGAATTCGGAACGGACTGTAAAACCTTTCCTTTGATAACCCCGCCCGCTGTGCTATAATGTAATCGTATTCTGTCCCTGACCCTATCCTACCACACAGGAGAAATGATTCATGGCGAACCGTGTAAACTATGCCAAAGAGATGGACAAGGTGTTGGCCGGGCTGGCCGGCGAGCGGCCAAAGCTCCTTCTCCACGCCTGCTGCGCCCCCTGCAGCAGCGGCACCCTGCCCCAGCTGGAAGCGCATTTTGACATTACCATACTTTACTATAATCCCAACATCGACCCGCCGGAGGAGTATCACCGCCGGGAGGGGGAGCTGGAGGCTTTTCTGGAAGCCAGCGGCCGCCGGGGGATCCCGGTGGTGGAGCTGCCTTACGATCCCCGGGAATTCTATGAATCCGTGAAGGGCCTGGAACAGGAACCGGAGCGGGGCCGGCGGTGCACCGTCTGTTACCGGCTCCGGATGGAGCAGGCCGCCCGGTATGCGGCGGAGCAGGGGTTTGACTGGTTCACCACCACCCTCTCCATCAGCCCCCTGAAAGACCCGGTGAGAATCAATGAAATCGGGGCGGAGCTGGAAAAGGAATACGGGGTGAAACACCTGCCCAGCGAGTTCCGGAAGCGGGACGGGTACAAACACAGCCTGGAGGAGAGCGCCAAGTACCATCTCTACCGGCAGGACTACTGCGGCTGTATTTACAGCCGACTGGAGCGGGAAAAACAAGCAGCAGCAAAAAAAGAGGAAGGCTGAGCCTTCCTCTTTTTGATTTGGGAATATTACACCGACAGCTCGGCCTTCTGGCCCAGGCAGTCGGGGTTGGCATCCAGGAGAGGCTGGATGACCTCTGCCAGATACTCCTCCACCTGCTGGGGATCACGGCCCACAAAGTTCTCGGGTTTCAGCTGGGCCTCCAGGCTCTCCCGCTCCAGGCCGAAGCTGGGGTCAGCCAGTACCCGCTGGATCAGGTCGTTGGGTTTGCCCTCCTGCTTGACCACAGCGGCTGCGGCAATGGCGTGCTGGCGGAGCTTCTCGTGGAGCTCCTGCCGGTCCCCGCCGGCCTTGACGGCCTCCATCATAATGTTTTCGGTGGCCATGAAGGGAAGCTCGGCCATGACCCGGCTGTGGACCACCTTGGGGTAGACCACCAGTCCGTCACAGACATTGAGCATGATCTTCAGGATGGCGTCGGCGGCCAGGAACCCCTCGGCCATGGCAATTCTCTTGTTGGCGCTGTCGTCCAGGGTCCGCTCAAACCACTGGGTACCGGTGGTGAAGGCAGGGTTGAGAACATCCACCATGAGATACCGTGCAATGGCGCAGATACGCTCGCACCGCATGGGGTTCCGCTTGTAGGGCATGGCGGAGGAACCGATCTGGTTCTTCTCAAAGGGCTCCTCCATCTCCTTGAAGTTGGCCAGGAGCCGGACGTCGGTGG
>CALXEN010000031.1 GCA_944387325.1 uncultured Clostridia bacterium
ACGGGATGGGTGAAGATCTCCTCGGTGGTGCCGGTCTCCAGAAGGTGCCCCAGGTGAAGGACTCCGATCCGGTCGCTGATGTACTTGACCATGGAAAGGTCATGGGCAATGAAGAGATAGGCGGTGCCGGTCTCCTCCTGAATGTCCTTCATCAGGTTGACCACCTGGGCCTGGATGGATACGTCCAGGGCGGAGATACATTCGTCCGCAATGATCAGCTTGGGGTTCATAATCAGGGCCCGGGCGATGCCAACACGCTGGCGCTGGCCGCCGGAGAACTGGTGGGGATACCGGTCGGCGTGCTCAGGGGCCAGGCCTACCTTGGCCAGGATCCGGTCGATCTTCTCCTGCCGCTCCTTCCGGTTGGCGTAGAGGTGATGGATATCCAACCCCTCCCCGATGATCTCCCCCACCTTCTTCCGGGGGTTGAGGCAGGCCATGGGGTCCTGGAAGATCATCTGCATCTGGGTCCGCAGGGCGCTGGTGGTTTTGCTGTCCAGCTTGCCGCTGATGTCATGGCCGTCAAAGATGACCTGGCCCTCGGTGGGCTCGTAGAGCCGGATCACCGACCGGCCGATGGTGGACTTGCCGCTGCCGGATTCGCCCACCAGGCCATAGGTCTCGCCGGGGTAGATGTCAAAGGTGACGCCATCCACTGCCTTGACGGTGTAGTGCTTGCTCACCTTGAAATACTGCTTCAGGTTTTTCACCTGGAGAAGAGGCTGCTTCTCGCTCATGTTACTTGGCCTCCTTCTTCATTCTCTGGATCCGCTCCTTCAGCTCCACAGGCATCTCCACCTTGGGAGCCCGGGGATCCAGCAGCCAGGTGGCTGCATAGTGGGTGTCGGTGATCTTGAACATGGGGGGCTCTGCCCGGTCATCGATCTTCAAAGCGTAAATGTTCCGGGGAGCAAAGGCATCGCCTACCACCGGATGGAGCAGGTTGGGGGGAGAGCCGGGGATGGTGTAGAGCCGGTGATCGTCCGTGTCCAGATCGGGCATGGCGCTGAGCAGGCCCCAGGTATAGGGGTGGGCGGGCTCGTAGTAAATCTCGTTGATGGTGCCGGTCTCCACGATCCGGCCGGCGTACATGACGTTCACAAAGTCCGCAACCTTGGCCACCACACCCAGGTCATGGGTGATGTAGATGACCGAGATGTGCCGCTCTTTCTGGATCCGCTGGATCAGCTCCAGGATCTTGGCCTGGATGGTCACGTCCAGAGCGGTGGTGGGCTCGTCACAGATCAGCAGCTCCGGGTCGCAGGCCAGGGCAATGGCAATGACCACACGCTGGCGCATACCGCCGGAGAGCTGGTGAGGATAGTTTCCCATCCGTGCTTCGGCATCGGTGATGCCGACCTCCTTCAGGAGGCTGACGGCTTTCTTGTAAGCCTCCGCCTTGGGAGTCTTGTAATGCCAGATCATCCCCTCCATGATCTGCTTGCCAATGGTCATGGTGGGGTCCAGGCTGGTCATAGGGTCCTGGAAGATCATGGCGATCCGTTTCCCGTTGATGTGGCGGCGGATGTCCTTCTTCTTCATCTTCAGGATATCCACCGTCTCGGGGGTGCCGTCGTCATGGTGGTAGGTAAACTCAATGGTACCGCTGTCCACGGTGCCGTTCTTGGCCAAGATACCCATGGCCGCCTTCACCGTGACGGACTTGCCGCTGCCGGACTCGCCTACAATGGCCAGGGTTTCCCCCCGGTACAGGTCCAGGTTGACCCCCCGGATGGCGTGGACCGGGCCGGCGGTGGTGGTGAAGGTGATGCTCAGGTCCCGAACAGTAAGAACTTTTTCTCTTGCCATATTGCACACCTCACATATCTTTCATCTTGGGATCGAAGGCTTCCCGCAGGCCGTCGGCCAGCATATTGAAGCTGAGCATGAGAACTGCCAGCACAATGATGGGGGGGACGATCTGGTAGGGATGGGTGGTGAAGCTGTTGAAGGCGTTGTTGATCAGGCTGCCCAGAGAGCACTGGGGAACCGGGATGCCCAAACCTACAAAGGAGAGGAAAGCCTCGGTAAAAATGGCGGTGGGGATGCTGAACATGAGCTGGGTGATGGGCTGGCCGCTGTTGTTGGGGGGGGCTTCCTTGAAGCTGATGGGGCAGCTGCTGGCCCCCAGGGTGCGGCTGGCCAGAACGAACTCCTGCTCTTTCAGCTTGAGCATCTCGGCACGGGCGATACGGCTCATGCTGATCCACTCGGTGATGACCAGGGTAAGGACGATGGTGCTGAAGCCGGGCTTCAATACCATCAGGAGCAGGGTACAGATGACCAGACGGGGGATGCCGTTGTTGATCTCTGCAAACCGCTGCATGACGCTGTCCACCCAGCCGCCGAAATACCCGGAGATCAGGCCGTAGCTCATGCCCAGGGTCATGTTGATGACGGCGGAAACCAGGGCGATCCCCAGACTGATCCGGGTGCCCTGCCAGACACGGGTCCAGATATCCCGGCCCAGGGTATCGGAACCGAACCAGTAATAAACGTCGTCCAGTTCCTTCTCCTCATAGCCGTTGACGATCCGGAATCCGGTGGAGGTGGAGAGCTTTTCATCTCCGTTTAAGATTCCGAAGTCCTCCAGCACCGGCACACGGGGAGCAAAGTTTTTCTGGCTCAGCTCCTGGGCGCTGTAGGTGTACTGGGTCATGCCGGGGCCGAAGGCGGCCAGCAGGGAGATAATGACGATGAGCACCAGGGCCACCAAAGCGCCCTTGTTGCTCACAAAACGCTTGTACACGTCCTTCCAGTAACTCTGGGAGGCAAAGTTGGAGTCGATGTTGACCCCTTCCCGGTCGTTTTTCAGCTCGAAGTCATCGGGCTGGAAGGTATAGTCCGCAGCGCTCACCGCAGGGTGTGCTGTGGATTTTTTCTTTTTCAGGAAAGCCATTACTTGCTGCCCTCCTTTGCCACACGGATTCTGGGATCAATGATACCGTAAAGGATATCCACCACCAGCATGATCCCAATGTACATGGCGGAGTAAATAAAGCTCAGGGCAATGACCACGTTGTAGTCGTTGGACTGGATGGCGGTGACCAGCAGGCTGCCCACGCCGGGGATGGAGAAGATCTTTTCCACCACCAGGCTGCCGGTCATCAGGTCCACGATCAGGGGGGCCAGCACCGTGATGATGGGGATGAGGGCGTTCCGCAGGGCATGGCGAAGGATCAGGGGCGCCCCGGAGATGCCCTTGCTCTCAGCCAGGAGCATATAGTCGCTGTCCAGGACCTCCAGCATCTCGGTCCGGGTGAACCGGGCAATGCTGGCCATGGTGAACATGGACAGGGCAATGCTGGGCAGTACGCTGGACATGAAAGGCTCCTTAGCCGTGTAGAGGAAGGGGAAGAGACTCAGCCGGAATCCCAGGCTGTAACTCAGGGCCAAAGCAAAAACATAACTGGGCACCGACACGCCGATGACCGACAGGAGGGTACACAGGTTGTCCCAGATGGTGTTATGGTTCAGGGCGGCCACCACCCCCAGGATCAGTCCTATGATGGCGCCCAGAGCCACCGCCTGTGCGCCGATGCCGATGGAGATGGGCAGACGGGACTGGATCAACTGGCTGATGGGGGTGTTCTTGCTGATGTTGTAGCTGACACCGAAATCACCCTGTACAAGGTTGACCACATATTTCCCGAACTGGACCAGAATGGGCTGGTCCAGGCCGTACTTTTCGTAGAGCACAGCACGCTGGTCATCGGTCAGCTTCTCGTCGTTGAAGGGAGAGCCGGGCATAGCCTTGAGGAGGATGAACAGCACCAGGGTAATGGCCAACAGGGTGAGTGCGGAAATCAAAACACGTTTCAAAATATACTTTTTCACGGTTTGAGTTTCTCCTTCATATTTAGGATGGAAGGCCGGGAATCTGACGCCCGGCCCAAAATGGGTGACGGATGAGAGGGGAGAAGAGACCCTCACAAAAGACACATTAAAAAAGCGCAGCGGCTTTCTTTTATGGAAGAAAAGCCGCTGCGCCGCAGGAACCGCTTACAGCAGGTTACCCAGGCATTAGCCCTTTACAGCGTTCTTGTAAACACGGTTCAGAGCAACGGGGTGGAACTCAATGCCGGATACGTTGGCCTTGATCATGTTGGCATCTGCCTTGGTGTATACAGGAACAATCACAGCTTCGTCCATGACGATCCGCTCGGCGTCGTAGAGAGCAGCCCAGCGGGCCTCAGCGTCGGTAACGTAGGCACCGGTGGTGCAGTCGGCGATGATGGCATCGTACTCCTCATTGCTCCACAGGCCGTAGTTGTTGCTGTTGCCGGTGACCCACATACCCAGATAGGTCATGGGGTCGGCGTAGTCGGGCCCCCAACGGGTCAGGCAGACTTCGTAGTTGCCGTTCTGGATATCCTCAACACGCTGCTTCTTGGGCTCAACCACGATCTCCAGGGTCACGCCCTCCAGGGTGGACTCGATCTGCTCCTTGAGAACGGTAGCTACGTTCTGGGTCTCGGTCTGATCCTCTACCAGCAGTTCGAAGGTGAAGGTGTCCTGGCCCAGCTCGGCCTTGGCGGCCTCGTAGTACTCCTTGGCGGCCTCGGCGTTGTCGGCGCAGACATCGCTGTAACGGGTCTGGTCGGCAGAGTAGTCGGAACCGTCAGGACCGGTGGCAAACTGCGGGGGAACAGCGGTGTAGGTGGCAACGGAGCCGTCCTTCACAACATCCTCCACGATGGAGACACGGTCAATGGCGTTGGTCAGAGCCAGACGCATATTCTGGTTGGCCAGGGCGGGAACATCGTTCATATTCAGGGTCATGTACCACAGGTAGCCGGCACCGGTCACATTCAGCTCAGGATCGCCGGTGACCTGGTCGACCTGGTCGCCGCTCAGCTTCACGATGTCCAGATCCCCGTTCTGGTAGCTCATGTAAGCCTGCTGGCTGTCCTTCAGGACCTGGTAGTTCAGCCCGTCCAGGGAAACGCTGTCGGCGTTGTAGTAGTCGGGGTTCTTTACCAGGGAGAAGCTCAGGGCAGCGGGCTCATAGCTCTCCAGGATGAAGGCGCCGTTGCTCAGCACGGTATCAGCGCTGGTGCCGTAGGTGCCCTCGCCCAGGCTCTCATAGAAGGCCTGGTTCATGGGGTAGAAGGTGGGGAAGTACATCAGGCTCAGGAAGTAGCTGACGGGAAC
>CALXEN010000032.1 GCA_944387325.1 uncultured Clostridia bacterium
GAAACAATGTCTTGCTTTTTTCATACAGATCCTTCTTTCCTGCAAAATTTAGGGAATTTCTCTGTTTTTATTATATTCTTTTGGGTAGGGGTCTGCAAGTGCAAAACAGGAAAAAAGAGGATTCCACAAAAAGGAATCCTCTTTTGGATTTACCGGGAGCTGAGATTCAGTTCCACATCAAAGGAATACTGGGTATACTCATAGGTCATGATCATGTATTCCACCAGTTCCCCCTGGGCGTTGTAGGCCCGGCGGCGGATGGAAAGCACCGGCCAGCCTTCGGGGATCTGCAAAGCCTTGGCTGCCTGGGGGGAAGCCCGGTCGGCCCGGATGGTCTGCTTGCCCCGTCCCAGCTGCATATGGAGCTTTTCCTCATAAAGCTGGTAGATGGTGCGGCTTTCCACATCGGCTTTGGTGAAATTGGCCCCGTATTTGCCGGGGATATAGATCTCGGCATAGGCAGTGCGGACCTTTTCCAGCAGATGCACCCGCTGGATGTGAAGGCATTGTTTGCCCAACCCTTCTTTCAGCTCAGGGCCGAAGGAGGAAGGGGTGTCGATGATCTCGAAAGCGGCCACATCCACCTTGGCGGAAAGATGGCTTTCCGAAATGATGTTGCTGGCGCCGGTGAGCCGGGTGAGGTCATCCTGCAAAACGGTGTTTTTCACAAAAGTCCCTTTGCCCTGCACCACATCCAGCAGACCTTCGTCCACCAGAAGCTGCACCGCTTTCCGCACTGTGATCAGGCTGACGCCAAATTCCTCGGCCAGCTGGGTATGGGTGCCGATATTGCCGCTGGAACCGAACTTCTTTTCCAGGATCTCGTTTTTCAGCCGGGCGGCGATCTGCTCATACATGGGCACCCGGGAATCCTTCTCGATCTTCCGGTCCACGGCATCACTTCCCTTTCTTTTCCCATTCTGGGAGATTGATACTTTGATACCTTAAATAGTAAGGGGAAACAAACTACTTGTCAAGGGCGGCGGTGATGATAGCCACCACCTTGCCGATCTGCTCTTTGGTCACCGAGTAGGGAGGTTTGAGCATCAGGGCATTTTTTTCATAGGGAGCCACGAAAACATGGGCTTCCTGAAGGGCCTTTTTCACCTGGGAGCAGGTTTCTTCCGTCTGAAATTCCACTGCGCAGGCCAGACCCTGGCACCGCACCTGATAGACCTGGGAGAATCGGGCGGCCAGGGCGTGTAGCTCTTTTTCAAAATAAGCTCCCGTCTCCTGGATGTGCTCCAGAAGTCCGCCTTCCAGTTCTTCAAAAACAGCGCAGGCGGCGGCGCAGGCCACGGCGTCATCTCCGGACCCGCCGGAAAGGGCGTAGAGCAGGTTTTTGTCTTCCACCGGCTCCCGGGTGAGCAGAGCGCCGATGTGCAGGCCATTGCCCAATCCCTTGCCCAGAAGGAGCATATCGGGCTTCAGCCCCTCTTTCTGGTAGACATAGAGGGAGCCGGTGCGGCCCATGCCGCTTTGCACCTCGTCCATGATGAAGAGCATCCCTCTGGCGTGGGCCCATTCTTCCAGGGCCTTCAGATAGCCCGGCGGAGGGCAGATGACCCCGGCGCCCTGGTAGGGCTCCACAATGACGGCGGCGATGTCCTGGGCCGATTCCATGGCGATTTTTTTGTCCAGGAAAGACAGGCATTCAAAGCCGCAGTTTTCCGGGGAGCAGTGGAGGGGGCAATGGGCACAGTCGGGATAGATACCGAACACCGTGCCGGGGCACAGAGGTCCGTAATGGGTCTTGCGCTTGGACAGACCGGACATGGAAGCGCTGAGATGGGTGCGGCCGTGGATGCTGTTCCAGAAGGAGAGCACCTCGCTGCGGCCGGTGAGCTTCTGGGCCAGTTTGACTGCCCATTCTGCCGTCTCTGAGCCGGAGGAAGTAAAGTGGATAGCGGAAAAATCTCCATGGGTGCTTTCCAGAAGTTTCTGATGGAGACGTTCTTTGGCAGGATTTTTCCCCTTGCCGCAGGTGACGCCCATCAGGGCCTGGGACACCTTGCGGGCAAAATTCTCGTTGCCCTGGCCCAGCACCAGGCAGATCTCATTGAAATCCAGATATTCAGTGCCCTTTTCGTCAATAAGGGCAGCACCTTTGCCGGAGACAAACTGGGTCTCCGCCGCCCCCTGGATGGGGGCGAGAAGGTCGTGGCTATGCATCACATCGTCTCCTTTTCTTCGGTGTAATCACAGGGCTCCCAGGGAATGAAAGCCTGGAGGAAAGTGCACAGGTCTTCCACCTGGGCCTTGAGAATGGCTTCGCCTTTTTCGGCTGTGGCCAGGGTGCTGTTGCCATTGGTGCCCTGGGGCGTGCACATCCGGTTGGGGAAATAAACCTTGGCAAAACCCTGGCCCATGGTGCCGGGGAAGGCAGCGGAATATTCCTCGGTGGTCTTTTCCATATGCACCAGCTCCGGACGGATGTGAAGCATGGTGGAGGTTTCGGCCTCGTCGCCGTGCCCCCCCTTTTTCTGGGAGCACACCGCCCGGTCGGTCTCCCGTCCCAGGCCAGTGCAGTCGGACACCGCCACCTTGATATCGTGCTCGTTGTTCATGGTGAGGGCCAGCAGCTTGAGGGGAATGTGAGTGGAGACGCCGCCGTCCAGAATGAGGAACTTTTTCACTCCGAAGCGGGCAAAGCTGAGAATGATATCACTGACATAGTCGATGAAGTGCTGATAGTCGATGCTCACAGAGCCCTTCCATTTGATAAAGGCGGGGAAATAGGCGTAGGGCAGAGTAGGCAGGGTGAGCACATCGCACCGCTGTGTCACCTCTCTGGCCAGGTAATCGGTGACGAAAAAGTCGGTGCCCATGGGCAGATGATTGCCGTGCTCTTTGGAGCCGCCGCCGATGGGCAGCATGATAACGGTGTTTTCGCCTATCAGATCCTGGCACTGTTCATAGGTCAGCTCGCTGATGAATTGTCCCATAACTAACATCTTCCTTTCCAGTAAGATTACAGCTGCGCTGCCAGATGGCAGGTGACAAAGTGGTCTTTTTCCAGTTCACGCAGGGCCGGGGCTTCCTCATGGCACCGGTCCTGGGCATAGGGGCAGCGGGAGGAGAACTTGCAGCCGGAGGGAGGATTGATGGGGCTGGGGATCTCCCCTTGCAGATGGATGCGCTGTTCTTTTTTGCCCCGATGCACATCGGGAATAGCGGAGAAAAGGGCTTGGGTATAGGGATGGAGAGGTTTTTCGTACAAAGGCGCTGTGGGGGAAAGCTCCACCAGAGAGCCCAGATACATGACGCCGATCCGGTCGGAGATGTGCCGTACCATGGAAAGGTCGTGGGAGATGAACAGATAGGTCAGTCCCATTTCCTGCTGCAAATCGATCATCAGGTTGATGACCTGAGCTTGGATGGATACATCCAGAGCGGCGATGGGTTCATCGCAGACGATGAAATCCGGTTCCATGGCCAGGGCCCGGGCGATGCCGATGCGCTGGCGCTGGCCGCCGGAGAGCTCATGGGGGAAGCGGGAGGCGAAATCGGCGGTGAGGCCCACCTTGAACAGCAGTTCGGTGACCTTTTCGTTCCGCTGTGCCGGGGTGCGTTTGAAGTGCACATTCATCCCTTCCTGGATGATGGTGCCGATGGTCATGCGGGGATCCAGACAGGAATAGGGATCCTGGAAGATCATCTGGTTCCGGCGGCGGAACTGGCGCAGCTGGGCTTTGGACATTTTTGCCGTCTCTTCCCCTTCATAGAGGATGGAGCCGGAGGTTTTGGGATAGACCCCCAGAATGGTGCGGCCGCAGGTGGTCTTGCCGCAGCCCGATTCTCCCACCAGGCTGAAGGTTTCCCCGGGGAAGATGTCAAAGGTCACATCGTCCACCGCCTTGACGGTTTTGCCGCCCTTGGCAGGGAAGTAGCGTTTCAGGTTCTTGATTTCAAACAGAGGCTGTTTACTCATGGTCATATCCTCCTATCCCGGCGGGGGGAGTGACTTTGGGCGCCATGGGATGCTGGAGCCAGCAGGCCACCCCGTGGGTATCGGTGAGGAAATTCTCCTTTGGAATGGCTTTTTTGCAGATGGGCATGCAGTATTGGCACCGGGGGGCAAAAGGACATTGCTGCAAGGGAAGCAGCAGGTCCGGCGGTGTGCCCTGGAGGGAATAGAGCTTGCTCTTGCTCTCCTGGGCCCGGCCGGGGATGGAGGAGAGCAGCGCCCAGGTATAGGGATGGCGGGGAGAATCGAAGATCTCGTCCACCGTGCCCCGCTCCACAATGGTACCGGCGTACATCACCTGTACCTTGTCGGCAAAGTCGGCCACCACGCCCAGGTCGTGGGTCACCAGGATCACCGACATGGAAAACCGTTCTTTCAGAGACCGGAGCAGATCCATCAGCTGGGCCTGGATGGTCACATCCAGGGCGGTGGTGGGTTCATCGGCGATGAGCAGGGAGGGGTTGAGAGCCAGGGCAATGGCGATCATCACCCGCTGGCGCATACCGCCGGACAACTGGTGGGGATAGTTTTTCAGCCGGGTCTCCGGGTTAGGGATCTCCACCAGCTTGAGTAGTTCGATGGCCCGCTCCCGGGCTTTCTGCCGGGTGGTCTTTTCGTGGGTGAAAATGTTTTCCATGATCTGGTTGCCAATGGTCATGGTGGGGTTCAGCGAGGTCATGGAATCCTGGAAGATCATGCTCATTTTGCTGCCCCTGATCCGGTTCAGTTCCCGGGTGGACAGCCCCAGGATATCCTGGCCCATAAACTCTATCCGGGAGCCTTCTTTGATGATGCCGCCGCTGCGGGACAAAAGACGCATCACCGCTTTGGAGGTTACGGTTTTGCCGCAGCCCGACTCGCCCACCATGGCCAGGGCCTCTTTGACCCCCAGGTCAAAGGAGACGCCCCGCACCGCTTTGACTTCGCCGGCGTAGGTGTTGAAGGACACATTCAGGTTTTTGACTGTGAGAAGGGAATCCATGGTATCACCTCCGGAGCTTGGGATCCAGCGCATCCCGCAGGCCGTCTCCCATCAGGGTGAAGGAGAGCATGGTCAGGGCGATGAGCAGGGCGGGGAAGAACATCATGTAGGGATAATAGAGCAGGGAACTCTGAGCGGCGGAGGACAGGGCGCCCCAGCTGGTGTTGGGGGGCTGGACGCCCAGGCCCACATTGCTGAGGAAGGCTTCGCCGAAGATAAGACCGGGGATGCGGAAGGTCACCGCCACGATGATGACGCTGAAGGTGTTGGGGATCATGTGGCGCACAACGATCTTCAAAGGAGAGACGCCCATCAGCCGGGCGGCCATTACATATTCCGAACGGCTGATCTGGAGCATCTGGGAACGCACCAGCCGGGCAATGGGACACCAGCCGGTGACCGTCATGGCGAAAAGCAGAGTGGGGATGCTGCTGCTTTCCAGCACCACCGACATCATGATGACCACCAGCAGGTTGGGCACCGAGCTGAGGATCTCCACGATACGCATCATCAGCATATCCACCTTGCCGCCGAAGTAGGCAGCGATGCCGCCGTAGATGCAGCCCACCACGGCCACAATGGCGGCGCCCAGCACGCCGATGATGATGGACACCCGGCCGCCGGCCCAGACCCGGACAAACAGGTCACGCCCCAGGTCGTCGGTGCCGAACCAGTGCTGGGCCGAGGGCCACTGTTTCCGGTTGAGAAGGTCGTGGGCCGAAATGGAATGGCTGCTGAAAATGGGAACAAAGATGGTGCACAGGGTGATGACGATCAACAGGCACAGGGCCACCACTGCCAGCTTGTTTTCGAAAAAGCGGCGCCAGGCATCCCGCCAGTAGGTCACCGGTTTGCGGGCGAAAAGTTCGGCGGAGGCCGTGTCCGCCCCTTGGATCTGGAAGTCTTTGGGATCCAGAGCCTGCTCCTGGATGGAGTTTACAGCGTTTTCATTCATAGAGAGGCCTCCTTTCTAGTTTTCTTCCGCAATGCGGATACGGGGATCGATGATGGCCAGCAGGATATCACACACCAGAATGGAGAGGATATAGGTGCCGGTGAAGATGATGTTCAGGCCCAATACCACCGAATAGTCCCGGTCATTGATGGCGCTGATAAAATATTTGCCCAGGCCGGGGATGGCGAAGATCGATTCGATGATGAAGGAGCCGGAGAAAATACCGGCGATGCTGGTGCAGATCATGGTGATGCAGGGCAGGAAGGAATTGCGGAAAATATGCCGGGAGACGATGCGGAAGGAGCTGACGCCCTTGGCTTCTGCCGTGAGGATAAAGTCCTGGTTTGTGATGTCCAGCACGCTGGAGCGCATATACCGGGCATAGCTGGCCAGGGGTCCCACACACATACAGGCCACCGGCAGCACCAGATGCCCCCAGGTGCCCCAGCCGGTGGTGGGGAAAAGGGGAACGGTGACGGTGAACACATACTGAAGCACCGCCGCAAAGACAAAGGTGGGGATGGTAGTGCCCAGAAGGGCCAGCACCATCACCAGCCGGTCAGGCCAGCGGTTGCGGTTGAGGGCGGCGATGATGCCCAGCAAAATGCCCACGGCAAAGCCGATGGCCAGGGCGATGCCGCCGATGATACCGGACACCGGGGCGTAATTTGCCACGATGTCCACCACCTGGCGGCCGGGATACCGGAGGGATTGTCCCAGATCGCCGGTGAGCAGCTGCTGGATGAATTTCACATACTGGACGATCAGGGGCTGATCAAAACCGTATTTTTGCAAATACAGATCCCGGGTCTCGATGGGCAGGTCCTGCACCATGGAGGTGATGGGATCGCCGGGGATGCTGTGTACCAAAAAGAAGGTGAGGGTAATGACACAGAAGAGCACCACCAGCATATAAAGGATACGCTTGAGGATGAATTTTGCCATTGTGTTTTCCTCTCTTTTTCATAAAAGAATGGGAAGGCGGGGAAAGAAAAATCCGCCGGGAGAAAATCCCCGGCGGATCGTGGTGCAGGGTTATCTTCCCGAAGTGTAGACTCCCTTGAAGCTGGTGGTATCAAAGGTGTTGGCGTTCAGGCCGTTTACATAGGAATAGTAGAAGCGGCGGGAAGCCATGAAATACACAGGAGCGATGGCAGCTTCTTTGATAAGAAGTTCTTCGGCCTGGCCGTAAAGCTCCAGACGCTTCTGTTCATCAGAAGTCTGGGAGGCTTCGGTGACCAGAGAGACATATTCGGCATTCTTCCACCGGGACTGGCCGCCCGCTTCGGTGCTCCAGCGGCTCAGCTGGAACTGAGGCTCGTAGTTGGCGCCCCAGCTCATGGAGGCCATCTGGAAGTTGCCGGCGTTCACATTGCTCTGGTGGGTGGCGCTGTCGTTGAATTCCAGCTCCACGGTGCAGCCCAGAGCTTCCTGCCACAGCTGCTGATACAGCTCGGAATAGGTGCGGGCCTGGGCTGTGGTGGCGCCCCAGGCAAACTTCACGGTGAGCTTGGAGGGATCGTCGCCCAATCCCAGCTCCTGCATACCTTCGATGAGCAGGGCCTTGGGATCGTCCACTTCTTTTGCCAGAGCGGTGAGGGGTTCTTCCACATTTTCACGGAAGTTCAGGTTGCCCACCTGGCAATCAGGGGGAACCAGGCTGTAAGCGGGGGTGGCGGTGCCGTTGGTGATCACTTCGGCCAGGGCGTCCCGATCCAGGGCCAGGGAGAAGGCCTGACGGACCTTTTCGTTGGAGAAGACGCTGTCTTCACAGTTGAAGATGACCATGGAGGTACGGGCGGAGGAGAGCATCATCTCGTCCATGTCGTCCCGGGCCTGGAACTTTTCCACATATTCCGGAGTGGAGACGCCCAGGTAATCCAGGGAGCCGTTTTCCAGAGAAGCCAGCTGGGCGTTGGAATCGGGGATGATGAGCATGGTGACCTTCTGGATGTCAAAGCTGTCGGCATCCCAGTATTTGTCGTTTTTGGTCAGGACCAGCTGGCTGTTGTGGGTCCAGCTCTCCAGGGTGTAGGGGCCGCAGCACATCATGTTGCTGGCCTCGGTGCCCAGGGTGTCGCCGTATTTTTCGGCGATATCGGCCCGATCGGGGAAGAAGTCGGTGCTGGACAGCAGGGCCACATTGGGGGCGTTCAGCTTGAGCACCAGGGTGTTTTCATCGGGGGCCGAGGCGCCCAGGGTGGAAACGTCGGCCTCGCCGGAGCTGATGGCCACGAAGTTTTCAATGGTGTTGTAATCGCTCACATGGGGGAAGGCGTTGTTAGGATCGCACTGGCGCTGCAGGGCGGTGATATAGTCCTGAGCGGTGACCTTCTGGCCGTCGGTCCAGTAGTTTTCCCGCAGATGGAAGGTGTAGGTCAGGCCGTCATCGGAAATGTCCCAGCTTTCGGCGCCGGCGCCCACCACTTCGCCGTTTTCAATGCGGGTCAGAGGCTCCAGAACATTGAAGAACATATTCCGGTCCACGACGCCCACAAAACGGGCCACATCCAAAACGGAGGGTTCGGCAGACAGGTACACATTCAAATATTGATTGGTGTCCTTGCCGTCAGAGGTCTGCCCCTGTTCCTTGTTGTCATTGTTGTTGTTCATGTTTTCGTCTGGGTTCTGCAAGGCTTTGTTGCACCCTGCAAAGAGAGTGACCATCATCATCAGAGCCAGCAGAAGGGAAAGCTTCCGTTTCATAATGATTCTCCTTTGTTTTATCTCGATCAATAAAGCTCGCCGGGAGCCATGATCTCCGGTTTCTGTTCGTAGGCCCGGAGGATTTCTTCCGGAGCATACTTTTTGCGGATGACCACGCTGAGCACATACTCATCAAACCAGCTGTCGTCCATCACATAGTGGCCGTGAATGCCCATGCTGTCGCCATAGCTGTTGTGCACCTTCCACCGCAGGGGCTTTTGGTTTTCATCCAGGCTGACGCCGTCGAAGGCCATGATGTGGGTGCCCGAAGTGCCCTTGTAGAGGATGCGGTGGGTTTTGCTCAGCATCATGGGAGTGCCGAAGGCTTTTTCATAATCATAGAGCTGAGGATGCATATAACCAGAGGGCTTGTGGGACTGCTTGGCCACATCACACCCCATCACCACCTGCTGGCCGCCTTGCAGCTGGGCGATCACCAGCTTTTTGATGGTATCCATATCCAGGTTCAGCATTTTGCTCATGTCGTCGGTTCCGTCCTGGTTTCCGGTGTAGGTCTTGCCATAGGGGCAGTGGGGAACCGGGTGGTGGATGATGGTCATGTATTCTTCCACATCCATCTGCGCCAGAGCGAAAAATTCCAGGGGGGTGATGTTTTTCAGTGTCTTGAACTGGCCGTCCTTTGTTTTGTAGGGGAAGTCAAATGCAGCAGGGGGCTGACCCAGGAAGCGGCAGAGGATGCCGTAGACTCCGGCCAGTTCCCGTTCCTTGATGGACTGGATGGTTTCATCTCCGGCCCCTTGCTCGTGGGCCTGACGCAGAGCGTGGGCAGCATAGCGCAGTTTGTCGCTGAGAATGCGGGTGACATACTTGGTGTCCGGGGAGCACTGGGTGTCCGGCATGACGAACTTGGGCACAACGCCGTATTTTTTTGCCAAGGGTGCAAAGACGAACCATTGGCCGTTGTCCATAATGGGTCGCCGGAGCATCTGGAGCATCACCGGGCTGCGCAGAGGCTTGTCAAAATTCCGGCACACATTTTCAAGGAACTTGGCGCTCTTTTCCAGCTGATCATAGAAATAGGTGAAGTTCTGGGAAAGCTCAAAGTTCTTTTCTGCAAGGTTCAGGTTTTCCGAAATGCTCTGGCGCACCACATTGAGGGAAGCAAAAGCCCAGCAGCGCAGGCTTTCTCCCTGGTCGGTGACGCCTTCGTCCCACACATCCACCGAGAAGGCAAAGGGCAGGCGGCGGGGCACATCCACATCCATCACCCCCAGAAGGGGACCGTTTTTGGTGATGGCCCTGGCGGACTGGTGGCCGCTTTCATCGGATTCCCAGGCGGCGCGGCAGCGATCCAAAAAGTCTTTTGTGATGCAGTTTTCCAAGGATATCTCCTCCTTTATCACAGTGGGTAAGATTGAAACCAGGCGATGACATCGTCAATGTAGCTGGTGCCTTTCAAGGAGTGATCGGCGCCGGGATAGACGATCAGCTTGTGGACTTTGTTGGCTCTGGACAAGGCAACGTCCATGTCGTAGGCCTGCTGGGGAACCACCCGCCAGTCATCGGTGCCCTGGCAGATGAGAATGGGCGGGATGATCTTTTCCGGCCAGCATACCGCCGAGCGGGCCTGGAAGGCCTCCGGCTTTTCTTCGGGAGAGCCGCCCACCAGCTCGTGAAAGACCTGCTTCATGCTGTCTTCCCGGGTGCGGTACATGGCAAAGCAGTCGGCCAGACCGGCGCCGATGGCGGCCGCCCGGATGCGTTTGTCCCGGGCGCAGCACAGATAGGTCATCATGCCGCCCCGGGAGTGCCCCAGCATATAGATGCCTTCGTGACGGGTAAAGGGGAGAGCCAGGGCAATGTCGGTGAGGGTGATCACATCCTCCACATCGGCGCCGCCGAACTCCTCCTGGCCGGTGCCGCCGCAGTTGCCCCGGTACTGGCTGCCCAGGGCCACATAGCCCCGCTGGGCCAGACGGCACAGCATCCGGGGATGCAAGATGCCGAACTCCCGGTTGCCGCCCCGGTTGAACAGGACGGCCGGCAAAGCTCCATCCATCTTTTCCGGAAGGGCCAGATAGCCCATCACACGGCAGTCCCCGCTTTGATAGCAAAGGGAAAACAGAAGGATGTGCTCTCCATATTCCGGCGGGCACTCTTCTTCTTTGACCTGGAGTATTCCAGGAGTCTGCTGGATGGCAGTCAAAATGTCCATGGCAATCCCCCTTTTGCAAAATTCATCTTATAATGTTATATGATAATCCTAGCATGATGAATAGAAGCTGTCAATAAAGTCTGCACAAAATCGTAGAAACTGGCGAAAAACATCGTGAAATTTTTAGACACATTGACAAGGAAGGACTGTTTTTTCAGCGATCAGCGGTATTCCAGCACGCTGCCGCTGCCGATGGGACGCACCGGCAGCGGCAGCGGGAGGGAAAATCGGTGCAGTGGCAGGGGGTGATATGGGAAAGACCCAGCTGGGAGAGATCGTTCACCGTTTTGTCCATTCGCTCTTCGGTGGGATGGAGCAGATGGAAGCCGCCCACAATATCCTGGATGTTGCTTTTTCCGGTGATGGCCTTGGCGGCCTCCACTGTGTTGCAGATGCCGGCGTGGGCACAGCCGGAGAGGATCACAAGGCCCTCTTCGCCGTCAAAGACCAGGGAGGTGTCGTCCAGCAGCTTGTCCTCTTCCCAGTCCCCATCCAATTTGGTGACCACCTTGGAGTGGGTGTTTTCGAACTCCAGCACCCGGGGGATCTGCCCCAGGAAGGCGTTTTTCAGAAACAGATCGCTGAAGCCGGTGTCGAAGAGAATTTTTTTGCCGTCCTCTTCCGCATAAAACTCAGGGCCGGTTCCCCCTGGAAATTGACCCCCACCAGGGTGTCGTTGTCCACCAAAACAGTGACTTTCATCATGGTTCCTCCTTTGAATAAAAGCTCAATATAGCATATAAAACCGATGCCAGGATAGCATATACATCGACAAACTTCGAATTGTTTTTCTCAATAAAATGGATTGTATTTATTTTTTTTTCGATAGATCAAAATAATGACAAAGACCCCTTGCAAAAGACGGCGGTTTGGCGCATGATAGAGACAAGAGGTCAGACACCATGGACCAGCAAGAGAAAGGATGAAGGTGCAATGGAAGAAAAATGGACACAGACCGCAAAGGAACTGGAAGATGCG